>NZ_JBSFTC010000027.1:0-73485 GCF_053590415.1 Nonomuraea sp. NPDC003201 | reverse complement strand
CGCCTCCGAGCTGACGGCACGGCCTCCCTCGTCCTGAAACGCCTGATCAACAGGCCGACGAGAGGTCAACTCACCATGCGTACCGTCCCCATCCCCGTGGACGTCAGCAAGCTCAGCATCACCTGCGTGAAGGCCCCACGCCCTCGCGTGCTCAAGCGCGACACCGGCGAGATCAAGACCGACAAGAACGGCAACACCGTCTACGAGGTCACCGTGTCGGTCGAAGACGAGTTCGGCCGGATCGAACTCGTCAAGATCGGCATCACCGGTGAGCCGCCCATCAAGGCCGGCGACGCCGTCAACGTGGTCGGCCTGCTCGGCTACGTCTGGGAGATCGCCGGACGCTGGGGCATCTCCTACCGGGCCACCGCCCTGCTCCCGCAGCAGGAGGCCACCGGTGTCTGACCAGCGCTACACGGTGCTCGGAGTCCTGGCCGCCATCGCGGCCGGGCTCTGGGCCTGGCGCCGCTTCCACTACCCGTCCTTCTGGCTCGTCATCGGCTTCCCAATCACGGCCATCAGCATCCGGGCGTCCTGGCGCAAGGTCGCCCTCGGCTGCGGCCTCGCCAAGAAGCGGCAGCGCTTCTGGTTCACCACCGTCCCCGGCCTGGTCGCCTCGACCGGCGTTGTCCGGGTGCGGCGCAAGTGGCAGCGCATCGCCGTGGACACCAAGCCGTTCATGTGGCTACCGCTCCCGACCCGCTACGGCTGGCGCGTCACCCTGCACACCCTGGAAGGACAAATCCCGGCCGACTACGCCGACGTCGCCGAACGACTGGCGCACTCCTGGGGTGTGCATGCCGTGCGCGTCTCCTCCGACAAGCCCGGCCGGGTCCGTCTGGCCGCCACCGTCCGTGACTCGCTGGTCAAGGTGGACGAACTCCCGCCGTCCACCGAACTGCTCAAGGTCACCGTGGGACGGCTGGAGACCGGTACGCCGTGGGTCATCGACTTCCGTACCGTGCCGCACTGGCTCAACGCGGGAGCCACCCAGTCCGGTAAGTCCAACCTCGCCAACGCGCTCATCGTCGGCCTGGCCCCGCAACCGGTCGCCCTGGTCGGCTTCGACCTCAAGGGCGGCGTGGAGTTCACCCCGTACGCGCCGCGACTGTCCGCGCTGGCCACCACGCGAGCGGAGTGCGGTGGGCTACTGGATGACCTGGTGGCGCTCATGACGGATCGGATGGGCGTGTGCCGGATGGCCTCGGCGCGCAATATCTGGCAGCTCCCACCCGGCATGCGTCCGGTGCCCGTCGTGGTCCTGGTGGACGAGTTGGCCGAGCTGTACCTGATGGCTGACAAGTCGGAGAAGGACGAGATCGCCAAGACCTCCACCGCGCTACTGCGGGTGGCGCAGCTCGGTCGAGCGTTCGGCATCTACCTGTTCTGCTGCGGCCAGCGCATCGGCTCCGACCTCGGCCCCGGCGTCACCTCGCTCCGCGCCCAGTGCTCAGGCCGGATCTGCCACCGGGTCAATGATCCCGAGACCGCCACCATGACCCTCGGCGACCTCGATCCGGCCGCCCTGGTCTCCGCCCGCGCTATCCCCGCCGAGACGCCCGGCGTCGCCATCGTCGCGGGTCAGGACGGCCAGTGGTACCGCGCCCGCTCCTTCTACGTCAGCGAACAAGCGGCCGAACACGCCGCCCGCACCTACGCCATCCAGGCCCCGACCTGGGCCGACGTGATGACCGCTCAACCCATGGAGACGCCCGACCAGCAGACGGCCTGAACCGACACCGAAAAGGGGGTCGAGATGCGCCACATCGCCGCCTGGCTGCTCAACACCGGTCCTGTCCTCGTCCTGGCCCTCATCGCAGGAGCAGGCTCCTTCACCCACATCCGCGACACCGCAAGCCAGCACGGCCAGACCGGCTGGATGGCCTGGGCGATCGCCGTCTGCATCGACCTGACCTGCGTCATGGCCGCCCGCGAACGCCAACGCGACAAGAAGACCGGCCGAACCCGACGCGGACTGATCTCCTGGCCCGTCCTCGTCCTGGCTGGAGGCATCATCCTGTCCCTGGCCGCCAACCTCGCCCAAGCCACACCAACCGCCTGGGGCTGGATCACCGCAGCCACCCCGGCCGGCGCCTTCCTCGTCGCGATCTCCATGCTCGAACGCCGCGCCACCACCCGCACCGACACACCACAGGACGTCCCACAGACGTCCTCACCAACCGCGCAGACGTCCCAAGCCGTCTCCGGAGAGTCCCGACACGTCCCGCACGCTGACCGTCCTGCCCTGGCCCCGGCCTACGAAGTCGATCGCCAGCACGACGCTCCCGCGCCCGATCCGACCCTCGTGGACTACGCCCGCCGCGTCGCCGACGAGCACCACGCCAAGCACGGCAGCCCGATCACCGCAGACCTCATCCGCACCCGCCTGGGCGTGTCCGACCAACTCGCTGCCGACCTACTGCACATCCTGCAGCCCGCCCATAGCCAGTGAAAGGAACGCCCTCGATGTCCACCATCCACTCACGGCCCACGTTCGTCGCTGGACTCCGCGCCCTGGCCGACCTGCTCGAAGCCCGTCCCGAGATCCCAACGCCTTGGAGCACGACCGTGCACCACTTCGTGCCCGACGACCAGGACGCGGAAATGCGCGCCGAACTCGACCGCCTGGCCACCCTCCTCGGCAGCCACATCGACGGGGCGGACGGCCACTACACGACCACGCTGTTCTTCGGCCCGATCGAGTATCGCGCTGTGGCGATCCTGGCCGAATCCCGCGCCCGCTACGCCGCCCACGACAGCTACCGCGGCTGCGTCACGCCCGACAGCCCGTACGAAGACCGATGACCATGGACGCCACGCTCGCCCACTACCGCTGCTGCACCTGCAACGGCACCGGCCTCACCGACGACCAGACCTACGCCGACTGCAACGGCACCGGCATCGACAACCACGGCGCATAGCCGCAAGCGCCCCCCGCCTGGCCACACATCCGCCAAGATCCGCGCCAGGCCGGGGGCCATCCACACCAGAGTCACTGGATAGGACAGGACCCATCTTGCCCCACCTTGCCCACAGCCACGCCGTGGCTGGAATGATCCACCGACTCAAGCAACCCGACTACGACCGCTGGGCCAGCCAGATCAAGCGCACCGGCGGCTGCCGCCAGCCCATCCACCTACGCGGCAAAGTCGAACACTACGACCAAGCCACCGGCCAACTCCTGCACCGCTACAGCACCACCACCGAACCCAACGGCGTCCTACGCGTCCCGTGCAAGACCCGCCGCGCCTCCCGCTGCCCGGCCTGCGCCGAGGTCTACCGCGCCGACACCTACCAACTCGTCCGCGCCGGCCTCGTCGGCGGCAAGGGCGTGCCCGACGCGGTCAGCGCGCACCCATGTTTGTTCGTCACGCTCACCGCGCCCTCCTTCGGAGCCGTCCACGCGCGGCGGGAGAAGAACGGCAAGGTCCTGCCCTGCCATGCCCGCCGTAACGTCCAGACCTGTCCGCACGGACAGGTCATGTCCTGCACCGACCGGCACAGCGCCGACGATCCACACCTCGGAGAGCCGCTGTGTCCGGAGTGCTACGACCACGACGGCTCGGTCCTGTTCAACGCCATCAGCCCCGAGCTGTGGCGCCGCTTCACCTTGGCTCTCCGGCGCCGCTTCGCGAAGCTCAACGGCCTGACCGTCAAGGCCCTGCGCGAGCACGTCAGCATCGCCTTCGCCAAGGTCGCCGAATACCAGCGCCGCGGCGTCGTCCACTTCCACGCCGTCATCCGCCTCGACGGACCCGACGGGCCCAACTCACCACCACCCGCCTGGGCCACAGCCGACACCCTGGAACAAGCCGTCCAGCACGCCGCCACGGTCGTGACAGCGGAGGTCAAGCCGCTCAGCCGAACCTTCCAGTGGGGCACCCAGCTCGACGTTCGCCGCATCACCTTGGACGGCGACCTTACCGAGCAAGCCGTCGCCGCCTACATCGCCAAGTACGCAACCAAAGCCGCCGAATGCGTCGGCACCCTCGACCGCCGCATCCAACCGCTTGACAACCTCGACGCCCTTCCCATCCGCGACCACGCCCGCCGCCTGATCGCCGCCTGCATGCGCCTGGGCAGCCACCCCGGCCTGGCTGACCTGAGACTCACTCACTGGGCGCACATGCTCGGCTTCCGCGGACACTTCTCCACCAAGAGCCGCCATTACTCCACCACCCTCGGCGAGCTCCGATCAGCCCGCGAAGAACACATGCGCACGGAAGCAATCACCACCGGACGGCTCCCGCTCTTCGAGGAGGACACCGTCCTGGTCATCGCCCACTGGGAGTACGCCGGACAGGGCCTCTCTGCTGGCGACCAGCTCCTCGCCGCCGCTCTCACCGGCACACCGCTCACAGATCCCGTTCGACGGGAGGCCGCACATGAATGACCTCGTGCTCACCGTCGACGAGGCCGCCGCGTGGCTCCGCGTCAGCCGGTGGACCCTCTACACCCTGATCCGATCCAACCAACTCCGAAGCTTCAAGGTCGGTCGCCGTCGCCTCATCGAGGTCGAGGCCCTGACCGAGTGCATCAAGACCCTGGCAGAGGTGGCCTGATGACGAAGACGACACTTGGCACACCGGAGGAAGAGCCCAAGCGCCGTACTGGCCGCCGCATCCGTAAGCGTTCCAACGGCGAAGGAAGCATCTGGCCGCGCAAGGATGGCCGCTACGGCTACGCCGCCTTCGTCCAGACGACGGCAGGCACCGTGAAGCGTGTCCAAGGCTCCGCTCGTACCCAGGAGGACGCAAGGAAGAAGCTGACCGAGCTTCTCCACCAAGCCGACGAGGGCATCCCCGTCTCGTCCGAGAATTGGACGCTGGCCGACTTCCTGACGTACTGGCTCAAGCACATCGTCAGCCAGGAACGGCGCCCGAAGACGTACCAAGGATACGAGGGTGTGGTCCGCCTCCACCTCATTCCCGGCCTGGGAAAGAAGCGCCTCGGCAAGCTCAACGCCCAGGACGTCCGGCTCTTCATCAATCGCGTCCGCACCGAGTGTCAGTGCTGCCGAAACGGCTGGGATGCCTCCCGCGACAAGCCCGTTTGCTGCGCTCTCAAGGCCAGAGCGTGCTGTGAATCCCGGCTCTCGACCCGCATGGTCCAGTCCATCCACGCGGTCCTGCGCAACGCCCTAGAGTGCGCCGTCCGAGAGGAGATCATCTCTCGCAACGTGGCCAAGCTAGTCAAGGTCCCGGTGCCCAAGTACAAGGTCAATCGCGGCCTGACTGTCCCGCAGGCCCGCGCGGTCCTCAAGGCGGCTCAGGATCACCGGCTTCATGCCCTGTACGTCCTGGCGCTCTGTATCGGACTGCGCCGCGGGGAACTACTCGGGCTCCGGTGGGAGGACGTCGATCTCGAAGGTGGCAAGCTCGAAGTGGTTCAGAGTCTTCAGCGTGTCGCCGGCCGCCTCCAGTTCGTCCGCCCCAAGACCGCTGACTCGGAACGCACGGTGCCCCTACCGCCCATGTGTGTGGAGGCGCTGAAAGAGCATCGTAAGAAGCTGTTCTTGGAGCGCTCGGACCGGTGGGAGGAGTGGAAGGAACACGGCCTGGTCTTCCCGTCGCGCTGTGGCACTCCGATGGAGCCGGACAATCTACGGCGAAGCTGGGGAGCCATCCGCGAGGCCGCCGGCCTCGGTGAGATGCGCTTTCACGATCTCCGCCACACCTGCGTAACGCTCCTGCTCAACCTCGGCGTCCCGCCCCAAGTCGTCCGCGACATCGTCGGCCACAGTGACATCGAGGTGACCATGACGATCTACGCCCATGCCTCCCTCGACGACAAGCGATGTGCCCTCAGCAAGCTAGGAGAGGCACTCACATAAACATCACCCGAGCACCTCGAACAGCGCAGTTCAAGGTGCTCATTTAGAGTCACGGACTCTGGTTAGCCCAGGGCACAGGTTCAACATCTCCGTACCAGCGATCTTTCTTGATCACACTCTGATAGGAGCCACGATACGCCACTTCGAACAGCAGCAGCAATGTCAGGTAGTGATATACGAGAAACCATGCCTCCCGAACGAGGCCCTTAGGCGTATAGATAGTGCCGCGCGGCTCTTTGGGGTGGACGATCTCGTTACGGATTCGAGCTACTGCAGTCGGCCCATCACGCGGCCCTTCCACGTTCTGAGCCGCCGTAATGTATGTATCCAACTTAGCGAGCACTTGGCCATCTATTCCGCAAGGTATTCCCGCCTGGTTCAGAACCTCCCTGAGACGGCCGGCCGCACCGAGTCGATCGTATGCCCTTTTACTCATGCCGCCCCTCACCTTCAAGATGACCCAGGTGAGATGCTCTATGGCCGAAAAGGCAGTCATGATCCTCTGCTCGACAAACCCCGTTGAGTTCATGAGGACAGCGGACGTCATCAGGAATCTGAGCGTAAACCCATCTTCCGCGTCTTTGAATCGCGGAATTGTGCCTCGCAGGTACTCCTCGGTGTCGTTTCCGTCGTGCCACCACCAAGCAAGTCCGCTGCTGCGTCCAGGAGTGCAGTGAAGAGTGCCCCACTCCTGCCAACGAATGTGCCCACTCGCATCAAGCCCGACAGGAAGAGCAGGCGCCACCCAACGTCCTGCTGCGAAGGAGAGGGAGAACTGCAGCGCGGCGAGCACCGGCTTCACTTCTGCGGCAGTGAAACGGCTCCCATCCTCGCGGCGCACCTCCATGACATGGGTTATTGTGATCGCTTGCTTCTCCCGCAGGAGAGCCCAAACGTCGGAGTGATCAGGCCTCCTGTCTATGACGATCTTCCAGCCATCTATGATCGCTGTCCATCGTCCCGTGAACCACTCGAACTTGTCGCCACCGGTGATACGAGTTGGAGCACTCATGGCCGGCAGATTCATCCAGTGGGCCACGACTCGCACAAGGGGCGCATCTGCATCCCCCACACTTGTTCCATCGAGCCACCCACCGAAGAAGTCACGGCGATGCGCAGGGAACGTGTGATCACCTGTTGGGAGCTGAAGAGTGATGTTTACATCGTCAATATCGAGAAGACTCCGGCGGGGGATGTTTTCTTCGTCCTCAGTTATCCGCCAAGAGAGATCTAGCTTAGATACGCAGTGAAGCTGGACGGTGCCCTCAACGTCTACTCCGTCCGCGAATCCCTTGACTGGACCCCGAAAAAGGGTGATGGATTCGCCTGGAGCATTCAAGGGATAGATCGGCTCTAGTGCCGGGTGCACCTCTTCATCGTCTTGAGCAGCGCGCGCACTAACCATGGGGACACCCTAGACCCGGACCTGCCTCTACATCGATCAAATATCGGAGAGGGCAAGGTCTACTGTCGATACACGAGGCTGTAGTCACCTCAACACGACATCCACATCATGCTTCGCGAAGATCGTCTGAATGACATCAAAAAGAGACGGAGCGTCATCCGCCTCTTCCAGAGTCCTCGTCAGAGACTCCCGCGCAACTTGAGAGTCGCTCCAGATCAGGGTGAACGGCGCTCTCGCTCCGAAGCGACCCCGCAAACAGTCGTCCAGCGCATCGAGGTTCCAGCCGAAGTAGCCGCCAGGCCCGTTGATGGCCTCTCCAATCGCAAGGTAGAAGGCGGCCTCATCGGTGACGTGGGTTCCATCGAGGTGGTACACGCGTCCTGGCGGACGATCGACTCCTCCGGCCCTCCGGAACCTGCTGCGGCCGACGATGGTCAGCCATTCTCTCCTGCCCTCCGGCCCGTACACCGCCCACAGGTTGGGCTGGTCAGGTCGAGCTGAACACCAGCGCTCCCAGACGTCCCGCGCGCTGGCCGACGGACTGTCGAATCCCCACAGAGCGACGATGTCCACCCGCTCAGGATCGAGTCGCGAGGGTCGCCACTCGAGGATCTCGCCCGCCCAGAAGTCCACGAGCGACTCTCCTGCCTCGTCGAGCATCCGGAGCCATAGCGAGTCCAAGGGATTCCTCTGGCGATAGCGCTTTGAACCCTCAAGGTAGTCGCGTAAGCGCCGAGCAGGAAGGCATCCCAGGATCTCTACCGTGAGCTCCTCATCGCTCTCCGCAGACTCGACGAAGATGCCCTCAGCATCGAGACATACCCCAAGAACCTGATCATCCTCATCGATGAGAAGGAACTTCGGCTCGACGGAATCCATGCACCCCATCCTCACCCGCGATCAATGACGTTGCTGTCACTGTTGCTGTCAGGAGAGATCAAAAAGCCCCGAACGATAATCCGTTCGGGGCGTTTCTACTGTTCAAAGCTGGTGGTCAGGGGCAGGGTCGAACTGCCGACCTTCCGCTTTTCAGGCGGACGCTCGTACCAACTGAGCTACCTGACCCAGAGCGGTCCTGACGGGACTTGAACCCGCGACCTCCACCTTGACAGGGTGGCGAGCACTCCAAACTGCTCTACAGGACCTTGCGTTTCTTGCTGTTCTTGCCGTTTGCGCTCGTTTAGCTTACCAGCTTTTCGGTGGTCTTCGACCAGCCGTTTTCCGGTGCGCTAACCGCTCGCAGTGCCCCCAACGGGATTCGAACCCGTGCCGCCGCCTTGAAAGGGCGGTGTCCTAGGCCGCTAGACGATGGGGGCTCAGGATTCCCTGTCGCCTTCCGTCGGAGACCTCTGAAGCATAGGGGACGATTGCCCCTGATGCCAAAGTGGCTTACCGGCGGACTGCGATTGTGTGCCAGAGATCGATCCCGTTGGCGACGGGGCGTTCGTTGGCTCCGGGGAAATCATACGTTGTGGGTCGGGCTCCACGTGACGCTGGATGTACACCGACTGCTCCCCCAGCCCGCCCAGCGTGATGTCGTCCCATGCCTGCATGCGCTTCGTCTCCCTGTCGAAGTACAGGACAGAGGCCTGGACCGGCGTGGGCTGGGGGTGTTCGAGGGCGCGCAGGCCGGCGCCGCCGGTCGATCCCTGGACGAGGAGGCGGGTGCCCGAGGGGAGCATGGACGTCTTGCGGGCGTGGGTGTGCCCGGCGAGGATCATGGGGGTCGCGCCGGAGAAACCCTTGCCGACGTCCGGGTCGTGTACGGCGATCACGTCCGGCTTGTTCACCTTGGCGAGGTGGGAGCGGGCGTAGTCGCCGAGCACGGTCGGGTCCGAGTCGGCGGCCACGGACTTGTCCGGGGTGAAGCGGGGGTCGCCCAGGCCGTAGATCTTCAGGCCTGCCACGGTCTCGGTGGTGTCGTCCAGGACGATGGAGTTCTTCTGCTTCTCGACCGCTTTCTGGGTGGTCATCGAGTCGTGGTTGCCGCGTACGTACACGTACGGGACCCCGAGGCGGCCGATCTCGTCCACGAACTTGTTCTCGGCCTTGGTGCCATGGTCGGAAATGTCGCCCGTGTCGATGACCATGTCCACGCTGAACTGGTCCTTGAGGGAGCGGATGACGTTCCAGGCAATGGGGTTGATGTGGATGTCGGAGACGTGCAGGACCCGGATGGTCTTGGGGTTGGCGTCGTACAGCGGCAGGGTGGAGACCGTGTCGTACAGCTTGGAGACGTTCGTGACGAGTTTGGTGAGTTGCGATCGGTACGACTCGAAACGGGAGACGATCGACTCGGCGCTGCCCACGAGCGACGGCGCGGCGGCGACGAGGCCCGAGTAGCGGGGCTCGACGAGAGAGCTGGGACGGAACGTGAGGGCCGCGAGGACCCCCGTGCCCGCCAGCGCCACGGAGGCGGCCAGAAGGCCCATCAGGGCCACTCTGGGGCGCCTGAAGACCATCAGGACCGCGATCAGCGCCCCGGCGCCCGCACAGAGCAGCGAGCGGATCACGAGCGCGCGTACGCCGTCGAGGAGGTCGTCCTCGATGAGCCCCGGCAGGCGGTCGGCCAGACGCGGGTCCTCTATGAGGGCTTTGGCGCGTTCCTGGTCGATGTTCTCGAGCGTGATGCGCAGCCGCAGCGGCGCGTCGTGCGTGCGGAACGTGAGCGTGCCGAGCGGGCTGGCGTCCACGATCGTCTCGCCGCTCCAGGCCGGCCGGAGCGACATGCCGGTCTCCACCGGCCCGATCTGAGCTCGTACGGTGCCGCTGAGGAAGATGCCCAGCCAAGCACCCACCGCGGCCACGAGGAGCACCGCCGCGCCCCTCGCCACCCTGGACTGAATGACTGCCTTTGACCTGTGAACGAACTTCATACGCTTTCTTGCCTACCCGAGGGACGGGGCAGAATGGCAAGTGTGATCGAGGTTACGCGGGAGAAGTTCGAGGAACTCGTGGCCGAGGCATTGGACACGATCCCCCCGGCCCTCACGCGCGCCATGAGCAATGTCGTCGTCACGGTCGTCGATGACCCGCCGGAGCCCCGCCTGCTCGGCCTGTACACCGGTGTCCCCCTCACGGAACGCGGCGACTGGTACTCAGGGGTCCTGCCCGACCGCATCGAGATCTACCGCAATCCGATATGCCAGATTTGCGATACGGAGGAAGACGTGGTCGCCGAGGTGCGCATCACGGTCGTCCACGAGGTCGGCCATCACTTCGGCATCGACGACGCTAGACTTCACGAGCTCGGCTGGTAACCCTTTGCTTTTGGTTGACTTCTTTGGGTTGCGGCTTGCCATAATGATCGGGCACCTTAGGTGACGTAGCGAACACTGTAAGTCAGGCACAGCGGAGTCCAATGGGGGCCATGCGGGCAGGTCGTCCGCCGGGACGGCATCGCCGTGCTGAAGGGCACGCCACATATCGGGAAGTCATCGCACTCAGGGAGTTCAGAGCACTCTGGTACGGACAGGGCCTATCCGTCCTTGGCGACCAGCTCGCCCAGGTGGCACTCGCCGTACTCGTCTATGACCGCACGCAGTCACCGCTGGCCACGGCGGCCGTCTACGCGCTGACGTACCTCCCGTCCATCGTGGGCGGGCCGTTGCTGGCCGGGCTGGCGGACCGGTTCGCGCGCAGGGCCGTGATGCTGACCTGCGACCTGATCCGGGCGGCGCTGGTGGCCGCGATGGCGGTGCCGGGCATGCCGTTCTGGGCGCTGTGCGCGCTGGTGTTCCTGGTGGTGCTGCTCAGCGCGCCGTTCTCGGCCGCGCGGGCGGCGCTGCTGCCCGAGGTGCTCGAAGGCGACCGGTACGTCATCGGCTCGGCGATTCAGAACATGACGAACCAGGCCGTACAGATGCTCGGTTTCGCGGCGGGCGGAGCGGTGATCGCGACCATGGGCCCCTACCGGGCGCTCGCCGTGGACGCGGCGACGTTCCTCGGCTCCGCGCTGATCCTCGTGTCAGGGGTACGGCGCCGGCCCTCCGCGAGCCACGACGGCTCGAAACCGTCCATGTGGACGATGACCGCGGCGGGAGCCCGGCTCGTGTTCGGGTCGCGGAAGCTGCGGACGCTCGTCCTGTTCGCGTGGTTGTGCGGCTTCTACATCCTGCCTGAGGGCATCGCGGTGCCGTACGCGGCCAAGCTGTCCACGGGGACCCTGTTCGCCACGTGGACGCTGCCGGTCCCGGTGATCACCGGGCTGCTGATGGCCGCGATGCCGACCGGGACGGTGCTGGGGGCGTTCCTTTTCAGTAGGTTCGTGCCGCCGCCGCGGCGGCTGCGGCTCATGGGGTGGCTGGCCATGCTGAGCTGCGCGCCCCTGATCGTGACAGCGCTGTATCCGCCGCTGGAGGTGGTGCTCGCCGCGTGGGTGCTGTCGGGGGTCGGCGGGGCGTACCAGCTCGCGGCCAATGCCGCCTTCGTCCAGCAGGTGCCGGCCGAACGTCGCGGCCAGGCGTTCGGCCTCGTGCAGTCGGGGCTGATGGCCGTACAGGGGATCGGGATCTTGGTGGGCGGGTTCGCGGCGGAGAGACTCGGTCCTGAGCCGGTGGTCGCGCTGGCCGGATTCACCGGGCTGATCTGCGCGGCCGTGCTGGCCCTGTTCTGGACCGAGCCTCGCGAACGCGTGCCCGCCACGGCCTGATCACGACTGAGGCTTCTGCTCGCCGCTCCAGTCCGTCCTGCTGCGGTCCTGCTGCTTGTTGATGAGGTCCTGCACGATGGAGGTGTCGCTGTCCTCGTCGGGCATGAGGAGCCAGCCGATCGCGTACACGCCGACGCCCAGCCCGCCGAACAGCGTGGCGATCGCAAGCGCGATGCGCACCAGGTTGGCGTCGATCCCGACGAACTCGCCGATGCCGGAGCAGACGCCCGCGATGATCCTGCCCTTGTGGGTCCGACGCAGCTTCTTGACGTTGTATTCGCTCATGCCTCAAGACTGCCCGTGGGCCCGGTGTTAGCACATCAGGATTCCCCCTGGTAGAACCCTGGTAGCCCCCTATGTGCTGAAGGGACCCGCGATGGACGACCTGCTCCGCCTGGACGACCGGCTCGACGCCGACCAGCGGCTGATCCGCGACACGGTCAAGTCGTTCGTCTCCGACCGCGTCCTGCCGCACGTGGGCGACTGGTTCGAGGAGGCGGTCTTCCCGGCGCGCGAGCTCGCGCCCGAGCTCGGCGCCCTCGGGCTGCTGGGGATGCATCTGCAGGGGTACGGCTGCGCCGGGACGGACGCGGTGTCGTACGGGGTGGCGTGCCGCGAGCTCGAGGCCGGTGACTCGGGGCTGCGCTCCTTCGTGTCGGTGCAGGGCTCGCTGGCCATGTTCCCCATCTGGCGGTATGGCTCCGACGAGCAGAAAGAGGAGTGGCTGCCGCGGATGGCGGCCGGTTCGGCCATCGGCTGCTTCGGCCTGACAGAACCGGATTACGGCTCCGACCCCGCCAATATGCGGACTTATGCCAAGAAAGACGGATCCGACTGGATCCTCAACGGCTCCAAGATGTGGATCACCAACGGCTCCATCGCCGACGTCGCCGTGGTCTGGGCGCAGACCGACGAAGGCATCCGCGGCTTCGTCGTACCGACCTCCACCCCCGGCTTCTCCGCCCCTGAGATCCACAAGAAACTGTCCCTTAGGGCCTCGGTCACCTCGTCCCTCTATTTCGACGACGTACGCCTGCCCGCCTCCGCCGCCCTCCCGGGCGTCACCGGCCTCCGCGGCCCGCTCTCCTGCCTCTCAGAGGCCCGCTTCGGCATCGTCTGGGGCGTCGTGGGCGCCGCCCGCGCCTGCCTGGAGGCCGCGGTGGTCTACGCGAAGACCAGGGTCCAGTTCGACAAGCCGATCGGGGCGTTCCAGCTGACGCAGGAGAAACTCGCCTGGATGTACGTCGGCGCCGCCCAGGCCCAGCTCACCGCCCTCCATCTGGGCATGCTGAAGGACGCCGGCCAGCTGGAGCCCCGGCAGATCAGCTTCGGCAAGCTGGCCAACGTACGCGCCGCCCTGGACATCGCCCGCCAGGCCCGCTCAATCCTGGGTGGGAACGGAATCACCCTGGAGTACCCTGTGATCAGGCACATGAACAACCTGGAGTCTGTGCTGACGTACGAGGGCACCCAAGAGATTCACACGCTGGTGCTGGGGGAGGCGCTGACGGGTCTGGCCGCTTACCGGTGATGTAGGCGTCGCGGGTTGGGCGGTAATCTCTGTACCCTTGCTGTTGCGAGGGGCGTTAGCTCAATTGGCAGAGCTGCGGACTTTTAATCCGTAGGTTCCGGGTTCGAGCCCCGGGCGCCCTACCTCAATGACCTGGGCGGACTCCCCGATCTCCATGATCCGGAAGCCCGCCCAGTTGCATTTCCAGTTGCAGTCAGCCCCAGAGAGCCCGGCCCATCCGGGCTGCTGCTTCGGTCGAGAGTGTCGCCGTGATGTGGGTGTAGCGCTTCGTCGTGGTCAGTTGTGAGTGGCCGAGGATTTCCTGAATTGATGTCCACGCCTTGTTCGATGAGGAGAGTCGCGGCGGTGTGGCGGGCATCGTGGACACGAGCATCTTTCTCGACTTCGGCCAGGCGGAGGAGTTCTTTCCATTCGTCCCAGTCCTGGCCGGCATCTATGGGGCGTCCGTCCTCGTGGCACCAGACGAGGTCATAGTCCCGCCACCGCTCCCCCGCGGATTCTCGTTCGGCCTGCTGGGCCTGCTGGTGAAGCTTGAGGAGCGGGATCAGCGGAGGCGGGATCATGATGGTTCGCTTGCTCTTGCCTTTGGGCTTCACGAAGGCCCAACCGCCTACGCGCTCAGGGCAGGAAGGCGCGTGCTTGGCGCAGTCGGGAGCGCAGAACTTCGGAACTGGCGGCAGCAGGCCGATTTGTCCCGCGCCGAAATGGCGAAAATGGTCAACCTCACCAAGAGCGGGATCAAGTACAACCTCGCCTGCGACGAGGAGCGCATACGCCGCTGGGAGGCGGGCGAGGTCACATGGCCGCGCGAGCCGTACCGACTGGCCTTGACCGAGGTCACCCACCAGGACCCGGAAGACCTGGGCTTCGCGCCCACCAAGCGCACCCGCACACGCATGAATTCCCCAAAGCGGTTGATAACCTTGCAAATGCACCACGCGCTGTGAATCTCGTCGAAAGAGGAGAGGACGAGAACGTGCGACGCCGCGAATTCGTCGGCCTCACCGGGGCCGCCCTGTTCAGCTCAGTAGTCGGACAGCCCAGCCCCACCCAGGACACCGGCCTCAATATCGAAAATCTCGCCGCCGCACTCGTCGATTACTCCACTCCCGCAGACGGCCCGATCGACCTCGACGCACTCGCCACCGCAGTAAGCACCGCCAAGCGCAACTACCAGGCATGCCGATACGCCCAGGTAACCGCCAAACTGCCGGCCCTGCTCAGCAAACTCCGCGCAGCCAGCACCACGCTGCACGGCGACGATCAGCTACGCGCCCACATGCTGTGCGCCGAGGCGTACCACGTGACCGCCTCCATCCTGCTCAAACAGGAGGACAAGGGACTCGCCTGGCTCGCCGCAGACCGCAGCGTCCAAGCCGCGCACGCCAGCCAGAGCCCCCTCATGATCGGCTCTAGCTCCCGCATCATCACCCACACCCTGATGGACGGCGGACACCACCGCGCCGCCACCGACGCCGCCCGCAGCGCAGCCCAACGCATGGACGCCGACCTCACCACCCCGTCCCCCGACGACCTGTCGATCTACGGATCCCTCCTCCTCCGCGGAGCCGTCGCCGCCGCCAACACCGGCGACCGGCACAACACCATCGAACTCCTCGACGAAGCCGCCGAAGCAGGCACACGACTCGGCCACAACGGCAACCACATGTGGACCGCATGGGCCCCCACAACGTCCTGCGCCACCGCGCCAACATCGTGATTCATCGGGAAGGATGATCCCCGCCATCTGTAAGATCGCTTTCAAGTCCGTACGCCCATTCTGTGGCGATCAGCCATGGGTCATCGTCCCAAGACGAGGTCTCCGGGTTGCGCTCGCTGACGATGCCGTCATGTCGCTGCTGATCTTGGCGTTCAGGATAGGAAGTTACCAGGTCGCGCCCGTCGACCCAGCGGTTAAACCACTCTGCTAGGGACGAGCAGATGGCTAGGATCCCAACCTCGGGCGACTGCTCGTCGGGAAAGTCCCAGACGTCGCCATCCCAGAGATAGACGGGGTTATCGGGCTGAGAGAGTGACATGTACCAGTACATGGAGCATCCGGCGGCCACGAGCGGGAACCCGAGCACGCTGCTCACCTCCGGGTATTTCTCGTATTCTTCGAGCGCATCTGGGCCGCCCTCGTACTCCCGGTGTCCTCCAGGTGGAAGGCCCAGGAGGTCGTAGGAGGGGCCGAAGCCGCCGTTGCTCACCTCCGTGTACACCCTTCGCAGGAGCTCGGGTAATTCGTGGCCGATGCGTTGCTCGCAGGCATGCAGGTCCACCTGGGAAATCGGCGGGTACGGGGGCTCGTGCGGGACATCGCTGAAGTACTTGACGGCCTCGGGGGCACCTGCGTCCAAGGCGGCCTCTATGAGGTGATCAGGTGTGGGGTCATCGAAACTGAGTTGGGTCACGCTGCCGCCTTCACGGAGCGGCTGCTGCGTGTGGCGGATGCGACTCCTGACGTTTTCGCCGTACTCACGTTTCAGCCAGTCCAGCGGGACGTCCATGTCACACGATGATCTAATCCAGCGCATTCGGCGACGGGCCTGGGATCCCGCACGACGACACAACGTGGTCTACGACAGAATGCCAGTGAGGGCCCATTGATGATGGCAGTAAGGCCAGGCAGGGTTGCCGCGGTGGGAGCCACCTTGGGAGCCACCCGAGCGGACGATCAAGGACTGAGCCGAACGGGTCCGAACGGCCGGAACTTTGGTGACCAGCCCGACGAACGTGTCCGGAACAGCCTTGGAGATCGTTTGGGGACCTTGTAAACAGAAGGCCAGCCCGTTCCTCCTGGTGGCCGTCGCTGGCCGCCAGGGTTGCTGTCCCTTCCGGATGAGGTTGGCGTCCGGGAAGGGTTCTGTCCTGTGGCACGACATCTTTGGTCTGAATGGTTTCGAGCGGAGTTGTTCAGGTCTTTCTGTCGGCGAGAGGTCTCAAACGTTCCGGGTAGTCGATCGGCATGAGCACCGATGAGCCTGGTCCTGAGCCCTGTGACTGGTGTGGTGTGGTCATCACGAACGGGTCGCAGACTTACTCAGGAGCCGCCGATCTCCTTGCGCCACGAGTCGAAGTCGATCTCCTGGGATCCGAACTCCTCCAGCCAGTCCACGAACCGGGCGCCGTACTTCTTGCCTCCCGACTCGAGGATCTCGTCCGCTTCCGGTTCGGTGGGAGGGGTCAGGCCGAACGTCTCCTTCAGCCAAGCCACGTACGCCTCGTGCCCAGGGGAGTGCTCCTCGTCGGGGTCCGCCTCGCGCTCCTCGTCCCAAGAGGTGAACGACTCGTCGTCGATCGCGAGCAGCCGGAACAGGTTGCGCAGGCCCTCGATGATGTCGAGATCGCCTTCGTCGCCGAAGCGGATGACAGGAAGTGTGGCGAAGTCGGTGCGGTCGTCGCAGTGCCACAGGGCGTAGAACGAACCCGAGCCGGTGGCCTGAGCGAAGGGGGTGAGTTGGTCGAGGTGGCCTCGTACCTCCTCTTCCCGCCCCTCTAGGCACAGCCACTCCACCAAGCCGGCGTCGGGTCGGTCGTACTCATAGAACTCGAATCCGTGCGAGAAGGCGTCCTCTCCAGGACCGTCGGAGAACTCCTTGAGCAAGTTCAGTTCGGGAACGGGCGAGTAGGTGTCGGTCATATCAGCTCCGGTGCGGAAGCGAGTGGGTGAAATATGGTGTGCACGCTACCGCCCGGGACTGACACCGAAGGCCGCCCTGCTCGAAAACAGGCGTTCGGTCGTGCAGGACCCCTTGGCGGTCCGTCCTGATCCGGCGCTCAGCGGTCGCCGGATCACGGCTTGCTCGCGAGGGCATCTGGCCGAACTACATGCGCACTATCGCCAGCAGGGAGACGGCGAGTAGCGGAATCCGACAACTCAACCTGAACACCGACACGAGTACCGACAACAACACGCGGAAACTGACAGCTTCGACTTTTAATCCGTAGGTTCCGGGTTCGAGCCCCGGGCGCCCTACCACTCCGACCTGCGGTTTCCCACGATTCTGTAGTCGAGCCGTCCGGTCGTGAGTCACGGTGAGACACCTGTGAGTCATGTACGAGCGCGCGCGTTGTTCACCTTGCGCGCGGTCTTGGGAGCCGCTTTGAGGACCAGCCGGGCAGTGGCCCGGGCGCTGTCGTGATACAGCTGCGGCAGCACCGACGTGTACGTGTCGGCGGTGAGCACGATGCTGGCATGTCCGAGCAGGCCCTGCACCACGCGCAGATCCGCTCCTGCCGCCAGGGCCAGCGTCGCGGCTCCATGTCTCAAATCGTGCAGCCGCACCGGGGGAAGGCCGCTGGCCATGACCAGCTTGTGGAAGCCCGTAGATCCCGAGCCGGGTTGCCATGAATCACGTCTTCCCGGACGGCTTCGTTCAAGGCGGCCCGCAGCGTCGCGCGAATCCTTTCCAGGGTGGCCGCGCTGATCGGTTTGCCGTAACGGGTGTGGCGCTGGGCCACACTCGAGAACATCCTCACGACGTGCCGCCTCGACAGCCCGCGAAGCGGGATCAGGCCGAGATACGGGATCAGGAACAGCCGGACGTGATCGCGGTAGGCCTTGTACGTGGTCGGCCGGATCCGCTGCTCAGCCACCGACAACCAGTAGCGCAGCCATTGGGCGACGGTACAGTACCCGGTCACCGGCGCTCCCTCCAGCGACTGAGCGATATCGCGGGCGGCCTGCCGCGCTACCCCGGCCGTGGGGAAGCCGCCACGGCGCAGTCGCTGCCGCCGTCCGGACACGTCCGTCACCTGGACGGCGAAATACCAACTGCCAGGTCCTGGCCCTGCTCCACCAAGACCCCAACCGCCCCTGACCAGCCCGGGACATCGCCCGCCACCTCCGCGAGGTCACCCTCAACACCATGTACCGGCGACTGTCTCGCTGGGCCAGCAGCCAACTCATCCGCAAGATCAGGCCGGGTATCTACACCGCCCGGCCAATCTCTTCAGCACTCTTGCCAACAGCCCAAAAGCCTTAACTACCTGGCCTTGGGCGAGCCCCCATCCGCTGCTACCGGAATCGTCTGCCGTTCCGTCCCGACTGACGACTGACCACCGGTGCGGTGATGGTCACGGGGATGCCTGAGGGAGCCTGGGCGCCCGTGATACGCCTCAGCTCGGCCTCGCCCGAACGGACCTCGCTGGTCTGCGGGACGATACCGGCGTCGGCCATCAAGCGGGTCATGTCACGGCGCTGATTGGGCAGCACCAGGGTGACGACGCTGCCGGACTCGCCGGCGCGGGCGGTGCGGCCGCCGCGGTGCAGGTAGTCCTTGTGGTCGCTCGGCGGGTCGACGTTGACGACGAGGTCCAGGTTGTCGACGTGGATGCCGCGGGCCGCGACGTTGGTCGCCACCAGCGCCGTGACGTGGCCGCTCTTGAACTGGGCGAGGGTGCGGGTGCGCTGGGGCTGGGACTTGCCTCCGTGCAGCGCGGCGGCGCGCACTCCGCTGTTCAACAACTGTTCGGTGAGCCGGTCCACAGCGTGCTTGGTGTCCAGGAACATGATCACCCGACCGTCGCGAGCAGCGATCTCCACAGTGGTGGCCTGCTTGTCGGCACCCTGGATGTGCAGCACGTGGTGCTCCATCGTGGTGACCGCGCCCGCCGAGGGGTCGACCGAATGGACCACCGGGTCGCTCAGATAGCGGCGGACCAGCAGATCGACGTTGCGGTCCAAAGTGGCGGAGAACAGCATCCGCTGGCCATCTGGGCGCACCTGGTCGAGCAGGTGGGTGATCTGCGGCATGAAGCCCATGTCGGCCATCTGGTCGGCCTCATCCAGCACGGTGATGCCGACCTGGTCCAGGCGGCAGTCGCCGCGCTCGATGAGATCCCTGAGCCGTCCCGGGGTCGCGATGACGACCTCGGCACTGTTGCGCAGCGCATGGGCCTGGCGGCTGATCGACATGCCGCCGACGACCGTGGCCAGCCGCAGCTTCAGTGCTTGGGCGTACGGCGTGAGCGCATCGGTGACCTGCTGGGCCAGTTCCCTGGTGGGGACGAGGATCAGGGCAAGCGGTCGCCGCGATTGTGCCCGCTGTCCGGAGGTGCGGACGAGCAGGGCCAGGCCGAAGGCAAGTGTCTTGCCCGACCCGGTGCGCCCCCGCCCCAGGACGTCCCGGCCGGCCAGGGAGTTCGGCAGCGTGGCCGCCTGGATCGGGAACGGTTCGTTCAAGCCCAGGCCGGTGAGCACCTTCAGCAGTGCGGGCGGCATGCTCAGCTCAGCGAATGTCGCGGCTGCCGGCAGGGCCGGGGTTACGGTGACCGGCAGCGCGAACTCTCTCTGGAGCGCGGCGGGACGCCGCCCGTTGCCGGACCGGCTGGAGGCGCCTGAACGGCCCTGAGCCGGAGAGCTGAATCGGCCGCCCCTGCTTCGGGCGGAGCCGCCCGTACGGGGCGAAGAGTTGCGATCGTGCGCGCGAGTTACGTGGTTCATGCAGAACCTTCCTCGATGCGGCACGTGTCAGGATCCTCGGCGCGATGAGCGGCACAAGAACAGCTAGCACGAGCCGAAGAAAGACGAGTCGAACCGGCGGAAACAGCCTGGGCTCGTACGTCGAAATGGTCGGCTTTCGCCGGGAAGAACGCGGCTGTGATGCGGCGCCGTAGAACTGGAGCGGGCCTATGCCCGAACCGGAGCCATCGGTGGTGCATCCGGTGTGCGGCGGAAGAACAGACACGCTGTGCTTCTCGGGTTGTGAGGTCATCACGGCACGATGGATGCCACAAAAGCAACGCGCCGGGGACCGCGCCCTGCGGCGCGGGCCCCGGCTACGTGGTGCGCAGTGTCAGGCGGGAACGATGTTCTCGGCCTGCGGGCCCTTCTGGCCCTGCGTGACGTCGAAGGCCACCTTCTGGCCCTCGCGCAGCTCACGGTAGCCGCCGTTGGCGACGATGTTGGAGTAGTGCGCAAAGACGTCGGCGCCGCCGCCGTCCTGCTCGATAAAGCCGAAGCCCTTTTCCGCGTTGAACCACTTCACGGTGCCAGAAGCCATGTTGATCTCCTTCGATGGGTGCAAAGCCGAAATCCGCATCGAACGGATTCCGCGTCGCCGCGATAGAACCACACACCCGGAGATGACCGGAGAACAAAAAATGCACCTGAGGCTACATACCGTCAGGTGCACACAAGTCTTTATGGGTACCACAACTGCAACTGAGCCCAATCTAGCACATGTGCCGTCGTGCTCCGCATGCCCCCGCCAACGCCGACATCATCCGCGCGCCATTGCCGCCTTGACCTGCAAGTTCCAGGTTCAACTGCGCTGTTGCCCGCACCGCGCCACCCCGATCGGCCAGGCAATGTCCTCGTCCTGCAACTCATCAAAGAGGCCGCGTTCAGGCTGGGAAAGGCTTACGGTTCCGGGCCCCGCAGGTGTCCCGGCCAGCGCGGCCTGCCTGTACGACCGAGCAGACCAGCAGGTCGGCGAGGTACTCGGCGGCAGCGGGCCGCTCGCCGGTCGAGGATCGGCTAAGCGCGTACAGAGGTTGAAAGTTCGGGGTGTCATGTCGATCTCGGGTTCGTGATCAGGCCAGTGTGTGCCAGGAATGCGTCCAGGAGGTCGGGGCGGTACTGCATATCTGTTCGAGTCGGCGGCGGATGATCGCGGCGAGGTGGTCGAGCGTGCAGGGGGCCACGTTGCCCAGGCCGCGTTTGAGGTGCGACCACACGGTCTCCACGGGGTTGAGTTCAGAGCGTAGGTCGGTAAGTAGAAGACCGTCAGCCACGGGCGCGTGTCGACACCGGTAGATCATCATGCGGTAGATCAGCCGAGTCCGCGGCCCTGGCTTGAGGCAGATCAGCCCAGCCAGGTTGACGCGCCCGGAGCCTTTGCCCGAGACGGTGACGGTAGCGGTGCATCCACGGCGGGACCAGGTACGGGCCTTGGGTGGCCTCAGTGACTGGCCTGCTTCGTCTTCGAAGCAGATCCACGCATCCTGATCCCGCACCGTTGTTCCGGCAATGGTGACCTGCGCCAGGGTCCACCACTGATCCTCGGCCCACCCCCACACGGCCGGACCGGCGTCCAAGGCGGCCTCCAACCGCTCCACCTGCGCGGCGTTCAGCCGGCAGTGCTGCCCGCCCGGGCCCTTCGACACCAGCGCCTCGGCTCCCGCCGTGCGCCAGGCCTTATGCCAGACATAAGCCGACTTGCGTGAGACCCGCAGCTTCCTGGCCACCTGAGGTGGCGACATGCCCGCGGCGAATAGCCCGGCAGCCTCCAAGCGGACCTGCTCACGCTTGGCTCGCGCCGCCGGGGACAGACCACCACCATCCGGATAACGCATCCCACCGGCATACTCCCGAACCCCGTCGCGAGCACGCAACCACGCCGTGTTACCTCAGCCTTTCAACCGCTGTAGCGAGCCGCTCGCGAATCTCTATTTACCTCGGATATCTGCCGCAAGAGTGTCGCCTTCCCAAATGCCAGCAGTCGTCCCTGACACCTTGATGTCTCGCTGCCCGCGCTTGTGCTCGTGGCCCCGGTATCTCGGCCATAGTGACCATATGGCACGAGGATTTTTCGACACGCTGGGCCTCAGCGTCGACGCCGAGTCCGTTTATCGCGTCATACTGCGCGAGCCGAAGCTGCGAGTGGAGGAGATCGCCGACCGCGTACAGCTGCTGTCCGGCCACATGGACGACGCCCTGGACGAGCTGACCCGCCTGGGGCTACTTCAGCCGTCCTGGGAACGGCCGGGAGAGCTGCACCTCATCGACCCCGAGATCAGCCTCACCTCGCTCCTCGCCAGCCACGAGGCTGACCTGCTCCAGCGCCAGCAGGCCATCGCCGCCGGCCGGGCAGGGGTGAGCGAACTGATCGCCGAGTACGGTTTCCACAACGGATCCTCGCGACGACCTGAGATCAAGTATCTCTTCGGCCTGGACGACATCAGGACCCAAATCGAGGTGCTGGGCCGAGAATGCGTCTCCGACGTGATGGCGTTCGTCGATGGTGGTCCCCAGACGAAGGACAACATGGAGGCCAGCAGGCCGCAGGACCAGGCGGTCCTCGCCCGCGCCGTGCGGATGCGCTCGATCTACCTGGAGAGCCTGGCCAACGACCCCAACACCCTCGCCTACGTCAACTGGCTGGTCGGGGAGGGGGCATCGATCAGGACCATTCCCGTCGTGCCGCTCCGGATGATCATCTTCGACCGGCAGCGGGCGCTGCTGCCCGTGCAGATCGACGACACGGCCATGGGCGCCATGGTCGTGCGACAGGGCAGCATCATCACCGCTCTGTGCGCGTTGTTTGAGAAGTTCTGGGAAGAGGCCACCCCGCTTGGTGTCCCTCCCGAACGTGAGGATGACGGCCTGAGCCGCCAGGAACTGTCCTTACTGCGGCTCATGGCCGAAGGCAACACCGACGACGTCTGCGCCCGCAAGCTCGGCATCTCGCTGCGTACCGAGCGCCGTCTCGCCGCCGAGTTGATGAGCCGGCTCGGCGCGAAGAGCCGGTTCCAGGCGGGTGTGCTCGCCGAGCGCGTCGGCTGGCTGGCCGACGACGCCCCTACCGCGCGCTGATCCCCGCGCCTGCCGGGTACGCGCGGAGACGGGGGCGATGCGGCCGGGATCAGCGCGCCATCTACAACCCCATGTCACCGGCTTCCGCGGCTACCTCCAGCGCTGGGAAGGACGAGACCGTCGACGCCGCCCACGCCCAGGACACGGTTTCACAGCAACTGGACCGGCGTACATGCCTCCCGCCAAACTGACCCACTCCTCTCCGAGGAGAGACACCACATCCCGATCACCCCAGCCGCAACTGACTCGCTGACCCTCCGATCGGCCCGTGTGCCAGGTCCTCCAAGTATGAGAGTCGTCCTGGTTCGGGGACCACCGCATGGTTCGCGGTGGCCGGAGGTCTGCGCGGCACAGGCGCTCTGCTAGGCGCGGTGCTTCCAGATCCGGGTGAGGCGTGCATGCCGTAGCTGGGCCTGATGAGGACAATCTCGGCGAGCCATGGCGGATCTCCGTACGCCGTGATGGTGCGTCGGTATCTCAGTCCAGGCTTAGCGCTTGCTGTCTGAATTTGCTGGCCGAGATGCCGAAGGCACGGTGGAAGGCCCTGCTGAAGTCCGAGGGGTGGGAGAAGCCCCACCCGGAGGCGATCGCGCGGATGGGGACATGACACAACGCCGGATCGGCCAGATCAAGACGCGCACGCTCCAGACGTTGCGCCTTGATCCATGCGGCCACCCTCAACCCCTCTTCCTGGAACAGCCGATGAAGGTAACTGGTGGAGATGTGATGCGCGGCAGCCAACGCCCGCGGTGTCAGATCCGGCTCACGCAGATGCCGCTGTACGAACGCCTGGATGCGCAAGATGAGGACATGCCGGTGGGACTGGCCGGTGGTGCTCACCCCGTCAACCTCCAGGGCGTGGAAAAGCAGCGCGGAGACCAAGCTGGCGAGCGTCATGCCCAACCGCGAGCCATCGACGGGCCGCAAGTTGTGCACATTCTTATTGATATTGGTGACGAAGTCGGTGAGCAGGCCGCCGATGCCCTCGGTGGCGGAGAGGGGACGGCCCAGCAGTCCGTCCAGGTGTTCGGCCGGCAGGTTCAGCAGGGACTGGGGGACCGTGATGCACGTGGCCCGGAAGGCGGGTCCGTCGCCTGGAGGCCGCACGTCGCACGCGACCATGCGGGTGGGATCGTGGACGAACAGGTCTCCGACCCCCGAGCTGAACCGTCGGTGCTCCCAGATGATGTCCACTCGGCCCGCCAGAGGAATCAGGAGGTGGTAGGACTCTGCGGATCGTGGGCCAGTCTCGTGATCTGGCCGCGGGGTCTGCCGGATACGCATCGGGACGACGGTCTCCGTCGTCAAGCGCAGGCCGCCGAGCGAGATCTCCCGTTCGTCCATGCGGACGCACTCGCTGCCCGACTCCATCACCGAGCCGGAGTCATGGCTCTGAGCACGGTATTCGCGAGGAAGTGCGGGAGCCAGAAGGGTGTCCTCGGTCATCTTGCCTCCCAAGGCTGGAAGGCCCGCAGCACAGGGTGTCCCTCGCCGGGACCGGGCTTTTCAATCCCCGCATCCTTGACGTTGAGCAACCTAGGTCCGCCGAGTTCGTCGAACAACACTGCCCGGCTCTCTTCGCCCACATTCCCTCCTGTCTGCTCGAACATGGCGATGTCATCGCGCTGGAGCACCTGACCGCGAGCAGCCCGAATGCAGGTAGAGGCCGTACACGACACCATCGCCTCCACGACAGCGCCAGCCGGATCCTGGCCCGAGGGCAGGCCGTCCACCAGGTAGTCGACCTACGGCCACCGGCCCGACCCATCCACCAGGCGAAGCAAACGCGTACGGCATGATGAGCGGCCGTCACTCTTCGCCTGGCGATCTGATCTCCTGCGGCGCGATCCGGCCTTTCCATCGGCACCACGATCGAGCATCACAACGGCGGTCTGACGTTGCTCGAGAGATGATCAAAGGGCCAAGCGGCCGATGCGATCGCCAGGCCCACGTCCGTCTCAGATCAGCTCTGTCTTGTAGAAGATGCTGGCCAGGCGGGCCTTCTCGACGCCTGAGGCCAGGCCGAGGCACAGGCGAGGGGCACCGGAGACGATCTGGATACCCATGCCCTCTGGCTCGCGATAGTCCAGGGACTTGCCGGCCACGCTGCGCGCCCGCTGGACCTGCTCGCCTGTGCGCAGGTCCAGGCAGGTGATGTACGTGTTGCCGGGCGGCGGATTGTCGTCCCCGTACGCCGTGCCGGTCAGCATGTAGACGAAATTCCCGTAGGCCGCGTACCCCTGGAAGGTGCCCAGGCCCGACGGTTGAGCGACGTCGAACAGCGCCTTTGGCGCGCCCGCCTTGACGTCCGCCAACGAGTAGACCGCGTAGCGAAAACGGCTCCCGTCCCAGTAACGCATGACCAGCCGGTTCGTGGAGGGGTCGATCGCACACGTGGTGTTGTCCGAGTCCGCGATCGGTTTGTACTTGGTCAGCGCCGACGACGAGGTGGTCAGCGTCTGGCCGTTGGCGAACTCGAACCTGGCCAGCTTCGTGCCCCGGGAACTCTTGCCGTCGCTCACCCCGTCCGTCTCCGTCCACAGGTAGGCCGACGTGCCCGACGGCTCGACCCCGAACTGGACGCCGTGCCCGAAGCCCATCAGGTACATATGGCCGAGGAGTGTGCCGGTGAGGCTGAGCTTGGACAGGCACAGATGGCCCGCCGCGCCGGAGCCGGCACCGTTCTTCACCTGAAGCGTGTAGATGTGGCCGTTGCGGTTGTCGAAGGCGATCGACTGCAGGACGGTCTCGTCGTACAGGGCCTTCTTCCAGATCAGCGAGGTTGACGGGGCAGTCAGCTGGAACCGTCCCTCTGCGGCGGCCGCGGACTTGGCGGCCAGCGCGGCGGCCGCGGCGACACCGGTGCCGAGCCTGAGGAGCCCTCGGCGGGAAACACGGATGTGAGAGGTCATCTCCCCTTGATCGCCTCCTTGGTAGCCGAGCCCTGCGTAGAGTCATGCCGGTTCGCCGGGCTGTGAGCAATCACAGCTCGTCCTGCCAGCCGAGGTTGACCGGGTCGCATTCGAGGTCGTCCGGCAGGCAGGAGTTGGACGGCAGAGCGAGCGTATGGGGATGGCGGCTCTCACCCGTGGAGACGGCCCCATGCGCCACGCCGAGGAGCACAGCAGCCGCAACAACCGACAGGATGACTCTCTTCATAGAGGTAGAACTCCTCGCGATTTCACATGACTGGCATCTGACGGAGTAGAGTTTCGGGCATTTGTCCCTGACGTGTCAGCATTTTCGGCTGGCATTATGCTGCCCTGGCATCATGATGCTCGCCCCAGAGTGCCCGTGCTGGTTGGAGCGTTCGCTCCAACCAGCACGCTTGCCAAGGCGGCGAGCCCATCACGCACCGTGTCCTGCCAGCCTTGTTCCTCTCGGACCGTCAGCCGCAGTGGACGTTCGTCGCATACCGGATGGCTGAGCCGACGGCGCCCACCAGGTCGATGCACTTGCCCTTGGCGGAGGCGTAGACGGGGCCCGCATAGTAGGCATAGTCGCCATCTTCATAGTCGGCCCAGCCGTTGCTCGAGGGCGTTGCGATGCCCACGGCCTTGTACGCCTTCTTGCCGTAGTTACCGCCCGAGCCGTAGGCGAGGGCGCAGTTCTTTCCGGAACTGGCGTTGTAGTAGACCTCTAGCGTGCCCTGCTTCGTCCCGGACTTCGGGATGTTGTAGACACCGATCCGGCTGTAGCCGGTCCCACAGGGACCTGCCGCGGCGGCCGGAGTGGCGGAGGCGACAAGCCAGGTCGAGGCGACCAGCACGCCTACAACGGTGCCGATTTTTCTGCGAATAGGCATTTATCTTCATATTTCTGTTCGGGCCAGGGGTGACGGCGCGTCTCCCCGTCTTGCCCGAACCATGATTACGACGTGCGCTGAAAAAACACTGAAATGGGGCTGAATCACCCTCCGTGTCCGCGGAGGGACGGGCGTCTCGAAGCTGAGCCGCGAGAAGAGCGCCAGTTGCCGGCCAGGGCAGCGGGCGTGGGCAAGACTGCCCTGTGGCGAGCCGCCACCCCCATGTCAGATTCATCGCTACCGAGCTGCGACTCAGCACAGCGGAGTCCACCGACGCGCTAACGCCGCAAATCCATCCGATCTCGCTACAGCATTGCGGACATCAACTCTCGCAACGCCCTTTCGGCCAGAGATGGGGTAAAGTCGGGCGGCGAACATGAGCGAACATGAATCCGAATCAAATAACCCAATGGACGCCGCCCATCCGTCCGGAAAGCTGCGCAGACCCAGCCGGCGATTGATCATGGGCGCCATACTCCTCGTGGGAGGCCTCGGCGCAGGCTTTCTGACAGGCCGCGTCGAAGAGCTGGATCTGCCCGAAAGGGCAACAAAGATCATCTCGCCCCGGCAAGCCCTTCGCGCCGGCGGTGGATACGGCACATGGCCGACGCTGGGCAACCGCAGGGGCGAGGTGGACCACGCGCAGGAGGGCATGCGTGCCTGGCTCACGTCATTCGACGACCGGCGGAACTGGATCGGCGGGGCAGACCCGATCGAATTTCAGGACTTGCGCAGTCTCTCTGGGTCTGTGGTGTTCTCCGGCATGATTCCGAACAGCGGTCATATCCGTGCGGATCGCGCGCCCGGCACCGGCTCCAGCGAACCGGTTTCGATCGTCCAGTTGGAGAGTCCGGAGCTTTCTCTGATGGTGTACAACCCGGGCTACCGCGGACCGGGCGGTGCGGGATCAGGGGCCACCAGCGGCCTCGCTCCCTGAGAGTGAGAGCGACTTCCGGGCTTCCAGGGGGGTACGGCCCGCCGATAGTCGCCCCATCCCGCTTGTCCGGGACTACCTCCCGAATAATTGGTAGGAGGTGGGGGACAAGTTCGCGATGGTCGTGCCGCCCTGGTTGACGAACCTGCGCGTCGCGGGCTTCGGGAAAGACGATGCGGCTGCTGCAGCGCGCCGATGAGAAGGCGTTCCCCGACGGGACGACCCGGCAGGTCACCTACCTGTACCGGCCGTGACGCTCGCGCTGGACCGCGCCGACCGGCCGCACGCCTTCCTCATCCGGGTCCGGAGCCGTACGACGCCCTGGAATTCCGTCCTGTCGTGCGCTTTCCCGCGCTGCGGACTCTGATGTGACTCGTTGCGCTGGTCCGGCCTCTCACGCCAGGCCGACGATCACATTGCTCATCGGCTGGACGACGATCACCGCACCAGGCGCGCGCACCAGACCTGCGGAAGGAGGCTGATCCGAGAGCATCGGCCAACGCGCGGGGAAGGTCATCGGGATCCGGACGGTGTCAGCCGTGCCCCACGGGGTGACGAACACGGTGACACTGCCTACGTTCTCCTTCCAGGACGTGGCGGCCACGACCAGCGAGTCGTCCAGAGGCACGTGATGTCTTTCGGAACCCCCGATGGATGCTCCCAGCCCCGCCGGGGAGAACGACACCTGTTTCCGCGCGCCCATGCCGAACGGCTCCCAGTGGTAGGCCCGCCTGGGTTCTCCGCCAGAGCTGGAAAGCACGTCGAGGAACCCCTCAGCGCTGAACACGCCGGTCACCCGCTGTCGGGCGAGGACCTTTCCTGACGTCTGATCCAACACCACGCCTTCGTGCTCGCCCCAGACCACCGACACAGCGCGCGCGTCCGTTGACCGGTACACGCGGACGCTGTTGGGCTCGACCAGCACCTTCCGCTTGTGACGCCACACCTCGGTACCCGTCGCGGGATCCAGCCCCAGCACGGCGAAGGTGAACGTCCTCGGCTTGTCCTCTCGGATTTTCTCCTCGGTCCAGGGGGCGCAGATGATCAGCACGGCGAGCACATCTCGGGCCATGTATTGGGGGCTGGCGAACATGCCAGGGGTGGGCTCGTAGCCGCCCACGCAGCCTTTCGGCGGGGCGTAGCGCCAGGTGGGCACGGAGGTGGCTGGATCCCAGCCGGTGAGGAGTCCCGGAGACTGGCTGTGATGGCCCTCCAAGCGGCGCGCGGTGACGATGCCTTTGGAGTTCAGCTCTGGGTAGCGGGCACCTCCCCAGGCTTTCGCGTGCTCGGCCAGGACCACCCCCGTATAGGCGTCCACCAGCAACGTCTGCCGCAAGAAGCCGACCATCACGATGCTCCCGTCAGGCGAGACCTGGAGATCGAAGGCGATGTCTCCGACCCTGCGGTAGTGCCAGCGCTCCTTGCCGGTGGTGCTGTCCAGCGCCACGAGGCCATCCGTGACCTGCACCACCGCTCCTGCCCCTGCGGTGACCACGCTTGTCACGAGCACGTCTTCCGGGGTTGTCCGCTGCCATGCGATTCTGCCCACCGAAGCAGGCGCCGCGGCCGGCGGCCCGCCCTTCTTCGCGGTGGTGGCATCTATGTTCGCGGCGCCGACGGGCAGCATCGCGACGGCGACAAGGGCGGCGACGCTCATCACCACTGCGGCGGCCGATCCGCCCAGAACACCGCTGGCTCCCTTCATCACCGGCCTGAACGCGATCGCCATGCCGGCGAGCCCCGCAGCCGCTGCCGCCAGTCCTGTCCCGAAGGCAGCCTCGTACGCGCCCAGCCGTCCTGACGCGAAGGCGTCACTCACCTGGATCCAGTGGTATGTGGCAGCCCCTCCCCAGACAACGGCGCACGCCAACGCCGCGGCACGGATATCTTCGGCAGGCAGCGCACCACGGACCACCCTGACGGTGGCGACGACCAGCCACAGGACCGGAGCAATCCCCAGCACAAGCACCGCCGTGGCGAAGCGCGGCGGGTGCGAGGATGCAGCAGGCAACGGCGGCCAGTCAGGCGGCGACCACCAGGCAGCGTACGCCCATGCCGCGGCCACCACCCCGGCGAGCGCCAGACCGGCGCCGAACCATCCCCACCACGAACGATGAGAGCGCAAGCTCAGTCCGTCCATGGCAACCAGCACCACCCCGAAGATCTACGACTGCCTGCTCGCGGGCCACGTCGATCAGCAACGCAGCGCGACCCTGCCTGGCAGGGGTACTGGCGGGGCCGACTCAGCGGCATGCGTGTATCAGCGGCATGCGTGTATTCGTGGAGGATTCCGCCGAGCCGGTCTCGTCGGCACCTGATACGGCATAGCACCGGGCAGCCTTTCCAGAACGTCAACGGGAGCGACATGTCGTTCATGTCCGCCCCCTTCCTGCAGCCGGTGACCGCAGACGGCGGGGGCGCGGGCGCCGTGGTGACGGGCAGCATGCCCGGCTGCAAGCGGCAGTCCGCGCCCAAGGACTTCGCCAGGGCCGGCGCGAGCTTCGAGACCTGCCGGCTCACAGCCGCCTGTTCCGGCATCGACATCATCGGCGCGAAGTTCAACCAGGACAACTACCGCGAAGATCCCGTGGAGTGGCGCCGTTGCCCCCCCACACCCTGACGAGCGGCCAGGAGACCGCCCGGGTTTGGTGGCCGGTGTTTTGCGTCGGCCGGGCCTGACATCGATAGCTCTGGGGCGGGAGGAGGACCCGCCGGCGGGTGACCGGCCCGTGCGGCGGATACGACGATCCGGCCGCACGCGCGTGCGTGGTGAACTCACCCGCAACTGGTCGTGGCGGCCTCGGCTTCGAATTGCTTCTCGCCTGGTGCGGTCGCCTTCAGCCTGGCGGTCAGTGTTGCCGCGTTGTTTCCCACCATCTCTTCTTCAATCCCAGCGTTGGGCCCGGCCTGCGCGGCCAGCGTGCGGGCGTCGGCGACGGTCTGTACGCGGCCCTCCTGCTCGCCCTGTCCGATTACACTGCCGTCATAGGGAACTTCGGAGCCCTCGCCCAGCCCCCACCATTTGCCGGGTTCCGGCTCGTCACCCTCCGAGCAACGGGCCTCCTCCCACACGATGGCCATGATGTAGTCGTGGCCTGCCTCGATGCGCGGGCGATCGTGCAGGGCCATCGGTACGGGCTCGCCCACCTTGCCGTCGTTGAAGGCGAAACCCACGGCGTTGTATGTCCAGCCGTCCGGCGCGGGTTTAGGCGCGCCCTCGCGCGACCACAGGACCTCGTTGACCCGCAGGTCAACCGCGCGGCCGATGAGACCTTCGCCGCGTTCGAGTTCGGTCTGAGTGGGCTGGAGCCGCTGTTCGGAGGCAGCACTGACGACGACCACGTGGTCGGCGTACGTCACCCAGTCGGTGGCGGTGACACTGGGCAGGCGGTCGTCGGCTTCGGCCATGACCATCTTGTGCGGCTGCGCGGGAGAGCCGCCGGTGGCGGTGGCCATCGAGCCGCTCACGGCGGCCGTGGCCGTGATGAGCGCGGCGGCGATCCCCACGCCGGCGATGGTGAAATGACGTCTCACGGCTCCCCCTAGTATGTGGCGTTGATGTTCTCGACGTTGTTGGCGCCGAGCTTGTTGTGGCCGGTCGACGGCGTCACCATGCAGCCCAGCCGGTCGTCGGTCTTGGACAGCTCGGGGCTGGAGTTGTCGCCATGCTGGAGGCCGACGGCATGCCCGGTCTCGTGACACACCCGCGCGTAGGTGTAGCGGCCGTTGCCCCGGATGCGGACAACTTGCTGGTCGCAGTCCAGGAGGTCGTTGCCTGTCGCGTCGCACCACGTCATTCCGGCGGCGGTGTCGTTCAGGCCCGCGGAGCCCTCCTGGTACACGATGTCGGTCTCGCCGCTTCCTGAGAACACCGGCGTCGAGTCGTAGTGAATGGACAGCCGGGTGGGCGAGTATTCGCCGCTCAGGGCGTTTCTGACCATGTCCTTGTCGACGGACTCCAGCTTGAATTCGCCGCTGCTGTCCATGTAGTAGTAGACGGCGGAATTGTCGGTCTGGCAGGGATATCCATTGTGCATGCCTTTCAGGCACAGGCCGCCGGTGACCGAGGTGGGGAACATGTTGTCGGTGGCGGCGGCCCAGGCCACCCCCACTGCGATCATCAGAGGAACGAGGGCCATGGCGATGACGCCAGTGACCCGTCGGCGGACCAGCTTGCCGTGGAATGCTAACACTGTTTTCCTTTACGGGTTTGCCGAAGAGGTGCGCGCCATCGCCGGCCAATATGGCGATGACTCCCGGGATGGCCGGCGTTGATGTTTATAGTCAATATGGAACGGAGCGTCAATGCGGCACATAAGAGCGGATTTGACGAGTGCTCTCGCTCCACAAAAGTTGATTCAGGGTGAACTCCCGGGGACCGGCGATGTGAAGGATCTCCCAGACCGTGGAGGCCGCGATCGTGCATCCCGGGCGGGCCGACTCGCCTTGGAGTCTCCTGTGCCCCTGGGTCGGGTTCTCCCGCGCCATCCGCACCATCATTGCCTTGACCGGCCGCCGGGAGCGCGGGGCGTCCTGGGCACCGCCCGTCCGTGAAGGTCCATTTGCGTGCCACGAGGTTGCGATGCCAGCGTAAGATCGTCGCCGGGGTGACCGGGAACACCTCCGCCCACCGCCGGCGGCGGATCAGCCGGGACAATAACGCAAGCCAGAGTCGGTCGGCGTGACCCCACGGCAACTGACCACCGAGCTGACGGCGAGTATTTGGTTCTCGCGACGGAGCACCAGCACTCGACGTCCTTCGACAGATTAGAGCGGACGAGGACCGCCAGCGGGCCGGACAAGCACCTCACCAACCGGTAGGCCAGCGGAACTGCTGGAAGGTGATCGCGCTGCCCGGCGGGCGCACCCGTGGGACCTGACGGGCAAGCCGGACCGGCCCCTCGGCGCACTCGTTGATCGCTCCGCTGAGCACCTTTCGGCGCTGAATCCGGCCTTCCAGCGGCACCACAAGCACGAACCAGCCGACACCGCGCGAGTTAACCAGCAGGGTCGTACAGGTTCGCCTGCTCTTGCCCTTCGGCTTGATGAACAGCCACCCCCCACACGCTCAGAGCAGGATGGGGCGTCCTTGGCGCAGTCCGGCGCGCAGAAAAACCTCGGGCGCCGAGTTGCTGGCACGCATAGGGACCGTCATCCCCGCACACCGCGCCTGTCGCCAGCGCCAGCGCCAACGCAGAGCGGAAGCGCCTGGATGATCAGCTTGCTCGTCGCTTCGACAGAGGAGTCGTCGACGGTCCGGCCGGTGTTGACGACACGCCACTGCGTGAGCCCGACCAGTAGGTCGAGGGCCAGGTCGAGGTCGAGGTCGGCGGGCAACTGGCCACGCTCCACCGCGCTCCTCAGGAACCGCTCGCACGCGGTCCTGCGCGGTTGCCGGATCGCGGTGTCGAATGCCTCGGAGAGCCCGGGGTTGCGGGCGGCCTCGGCTGTCAGATCGAGCACGATGCGCATGACCAGGGGATCCGACAGCGTATCCGCCACCGCTCGGACGTAGGCTCGCACGTCGCCACTCAGGTCACCGGCCCCGCCTGCCGGAACCTCCCGGGAGGCGACGACGTCGATGAGGTCGACCACCATCGCCTCTTTCGACGGCCACCGCCGGTAGAGCGCGGCCTTTCCCGTACCGGCCCGCCGGGCCACCGCCCCCATTGACATACCGGCATAACCTGCCTCCGCCAGCTCGGCGACCGCCGCCGCGACGATGGTGTCGGTAACTGTCTGGCGCAGCACGGCGGCGCCACGACCACGCGGGCGGATCTCGGCCATATCGGCGATGGTACCCGAGACGGAACGGTTGCGTCCCAACTTCATGGCCGCCTATCCTCCAAATGGAACGGATAGGTTCCGTCCTGAATCGAGGAAGACATGACCGACGTAGACGTGCTCATCGTCGGAGGCGGACCGACCGGGCTGACGCTGGCTTGCGAGCTGGCCCGGCGCGGCGTCACCTTCCGAGTGATCGACAGATCATCCGAATTCCACCGCCAGTCCCGGGGTAAGGGCATACAGCCGCGCAGCCTGGAGGTGTTCGACGATCTCGGCGTGGTCCAGGACTTCCTGGACTCAGGAACCGCCGAGATGCCGGCGCGGATTTACATGGACCGCCGGTTCGTCGCGGAGCTACACCTCCTGGCCGGTGCCCATCCGCGGCCGGATGTGCCGTACCCGACGCTCGTCCTGCTGCCGCAGTGGCGCACCGAGCAGATACTGCGCGCCCGCCTGACCGAGCTGGGCGGTCACGTAGAGCGCGGCCTGCAGCTGGCCGACCTCAAGCAGTCCGACAGCCAGGTCGTCGCGCAGCTCACCACGGGTGAGGTGATCCACGCCTCCTACCTCGTAGGCTGCGACGGCGGAAGCAGCACCGTGCGCGAGGCCGCCGGGATCACCTTCCTCGGGCTGGTGTCGGAGACCGAGCACTACCTGCTCGGCGACGTGGAGGTGGACGGCCTGCCCCGCGACGGCTCCTATGTCTGGTACGCGGCGGATGAGTCCTCCGTGGGCCTCGCGCTGCTGCCCGGTACGCAGTCGTGGCAGTTCGGCCTCACCGTACGCCCCGGCGAGGAGGGCGCCGGCCAGGAACCCTCACTCGAGCTTTTCCAGCGCCTGTTCGCGCAGCGAACCGGCCGGACGGATGTGCGCCTGCACAACGCCACCTGGCTGTCGCGCTTCAGCTACAAGGTACGGCTCGCCGACCGCTACCGTGCCGGCCGCGTCTTCATCGCCGGAGACGCCGCCCACGTCCACCCGATCGCGGGCGGTCTCGGCATGAACACCGGCATCCAGGACGCCTACAACCTGGGCTGGAAGCTGGCCCTCGCGGTACGCGGCCAAGCCCCCGACAGCCTGCTCGACACGTATGAGCGGGAGCGCCGCCCGGTGGCCGAATCCGTGCTCAAGACCAGCGGCGCCAGCATGACCGCGCTGTTCTCCACCAAGCCTCTGATGACCTTCCTTCGCGACCGGATCATCCTGCCGCTGATGCGCAGCCCCGCGGTGACCAAGGCGATCGTCAGCAAGACCTCCCAGCTCAGCGTGAACTACCGCAACTCCGAGCTGTCGGTCGGCGACAAGGGCAAGGTCCGTCCCGGCGACCGGGCGCCCGACTCGCCGTGCCGGCATCCGGTGACCGGCGAGCAGTCGCGGCTGTTCGACCTCTTCCGCGGCCCTCACTTCACGCTGCTCCAGTTCGGCGCGGTGGTGCCAGGTCTGGCCGAGCGCCTGGACGCACTCTACGGCGACGACATCCGCGTCTACCATCTGGAGCCAGGGCCCCCGAGCAAGCGCTATGGCGCCAACAGGGGCACGCTCGTCCTCGTCCGGCCGGACGGCTATGTGGCCGTACGGACCCGGTCAGGCGACGCAGTGGTCGACTACCTGAGGACAATCTCAGTCGCCTGAATCGGGACGAGCCTCTTCCAGCCGCTGCTGCCACACTTGAGCGGCCGGGCCGATGCGCGTGACGGTGACACCGGGCAAGGTCCCGGAGGGCACCGTGTCGTTCCGCGCGAGCACGGGCACCCTGACCCACGAACTCGTCGTGCTGCCGCTCGCGAAGGGGCGGGCCATCGGGAAGCGGCCGACGGGATCCGATGCTCGCGTGAGCGAGACGGGCAGCCTCGGCGAGGCGTCGCGCAACTGCGGCGGAGGCGAGGGCCAGGGCATCGCGCCGGGCTCCGTGAGCTGGGTGACGCTGATTCTGCACCCTGGACGGTACGAGCTGCTGTGCACCTTCCCGGGGCATTACGCCGCGGGCATGCACGCAGCGTTCGATGTCACCAGGTAACGCGGAACCCGCGTGAGGTCAGCGGATCTGGAAGTCAGGGTTGCGGGCCTTGAACGTGCACTCACCCACGAACTTGACCGTCTTGCCGGGCTTGATGCTCTTCCAGCCGGTGCTCTTCTGCTGGGAACCATTGCCGATCATATTTTTGCACCAGAACACCAGGCGAGCCTTACCGGTCCTGTTCCCCTTGTTCCAGCACTTTCCCCAGACGGTCGTGTTGCCAGTGCCGGGAGTATTGCATGCCACCCTCGCTCCGCTTGCCGTGAACGTGGAGGAGGCCGCCGCCTGCGCAACGCCGCCGCCGATCGACAGCAGTACGGAAATCATGCCGACGCCGACGCCGACGGCCAGCGAACGCTTTACCGTGGTCACTTTTCGTTTCTCCTGTGGTCGGATATTCGTGCGTATGGATGAAAAAGGCGTCGTATCGCGCCTTGGCCACCATGCTGGCACGCGGCCTCCAGCCGACCAAGGAATCTTTGTCCAGAGCCCGTCCAAAGCGGCGTTCCAGCGGGTTGGACAAATGAAATCGCAGGTCAGGGCGGGCCCACTTGGACGTCGAGGAACACCCCGCGTTTGAGCGGGAACAGCACTCGGCCCTGCGCATCGGTCATTTTCCAGGAGATGTGGCAGTTCCCAGGCTTATCCGGCGCCTTCACCCGCACCGCGATGTCCACGGTCTGGCCGGGCGCCGTCGAAGGTATGGTCACCTTTTCCGGCGACCGGCACGGGGATTTGCTGACACGTGCCAGAAATCGGCCCTCCCAGGCGACCGTTCCGGTGTTGTGAATTCTCCATATCTTCTTGAAGGAAGAGCCCGGCCGCACTTTCGAACCGTCCGGGTACGTGACGTCGGCCACGAATTCGGAGTTGTCCACGGGAGCCGGGCTCGTCGTCGGCCCCGAGGGCGGGGGATTGTTTCGGAGCACCTTCGTGGCCAGCGTGAAGAACACCGCTCCAGCCACCGCCATCGTGGCCGCGGCCACCACGTAGAAGAGGAGACGGCTGCGCTGCGCAGGCCGGGGTGGGAGAGCCGGGTCCGTCCCCGCGTCAAGCGGCGGCGCCTCGTCCTGCGTCCCGTCGACGGTGCCCGTGCCGGCAGGGGAGCTGTCCGCCCTGGCACGCTCCCAGAGGTCCCGCCACTCCTGCCGGGTCTTCTCCGGGTCGCCGCCCAGGCGGTCGACCGCCAGGACCCGGACGTACTCCCAGGTTGTCTCCCACGTAGGAAGCTTGCGTCCTTGTGCGGCGCTGGCCAGGGACGACTTCGAGGCCGCCGCGCCGAGCCGGGAGGCCATCTCCGCGTAGGACGGGTCGCCGGCCACCTGCTTCAGCTGCACCAGCTTGTCTGCGAACGCCTCTGTCGGCCCTGAGCCGGGATCGGGCCGAGTCGGCTGTCGTCCTCGTCGATTCCTGGGACCCTGCGTCTCCACGTTCTGTTCACCTTCCTCGTGTGCCGACTACCGGTGGCCGGTGGTGGCGCCTTTCTCTTCCTCCCACTGGCTCCGTCCAATGTCCAAGCCCGGTCCTTTGGACGGAGCCTGGACAAAGTTCGCTGGGATGGGCGGCCATCCGATGGCAGGGTGGTGGACATCCCCGCCGGCACGCCGCCGGGATCACCGGGATGACGTCCACGCTCACGGCGTCACGCCTTGGCCCTGCGAAGGGACTCCCAACGGGGGATGATTCAGCCCGCCGGCCGTCGCGGCTGTCGGTGTCACCTACGTGCTGTCGGCCGTCGGGGGCGCCGTCCCTGCCGTCGACGTCCCCGGGCACGCCGGTCCGGCGGGCTGAATCCGCAGCTCGGCGAGGTGACCTGAGCACAGTAGAAAGGAACTGTTCATGTCCGTGATCACTCGTATGGCCGGCCTGCGGATCCGAGCGGCCGTCGTCGCCGCCTCCACCGCCGTTGTCGCCGGTCTGGGCGTCGGGGTCAGCGCCACTCCGGCCTCGGCGGACGTCCACCGCGGAGTCGCCGGGTGTTTCGCTTGGTCCTGGGGGGACGGCAACACGTCCGTGACCGTGTACTGGCACAACCGGTGCGGCAACAAGCGCAAGCTGTACATCAAGTACAGCCTGGGCTGGACCACCAAGAACTACACGGCGGTCGTCAAGGCCGACGGCAAGGGGCACAAGAGGTTCCAGACCGCTTCGATCGTGTCCATCAAGGACGGCGGCCGCGCCTAGCCCGAGGGCCGCGACAACGGAAATGAGCACATTACTCCTTGTCGGTGGAGGGCCCGAGGTCAAGACCGCAGGATGAACCGCTCCGAGCCGCGCGAACCTGGGCGGTGGGCCGGAACGGTGGGCCCGGTCATCCTTCGCGTGTCAGGTTCCGTTCCGGATGTTCTGCTTCCGGATTGCGGGATGTCGTGAAGCCCGACACGAGCCCCTGTGCTTGCCGGAGAGAGGCAGTCCCGATGACGACGGCGCCGTGGTCACACTGGCACCTGCTCGGGAATGACGGGACGACGAGGGTTTACGGGCCCCGGCGGGATCAGGGCGGAACATCGTCAAACCCGTGGTGTCTCCCACCAGCTGAGAACGCTTCGGCCCTGACCAGCTCCCATGCTCCTTCGTGGCTGGGGAAAAGATGAAGGGCCGACGCATAGCCGGGTCACGGTGGTGACGTCGTGCCATCCTGCCTCTGGCCGGCGCTATCCGGTACGAGTCGTAGGAGGATTTCATAGAGGTCGCGAAGCCGGTCAGCGTCGACGGGGGGAAAGACGACGGTTGCTCCAACCGCAAGCAGGTAGGGCAACAGGGCCGCCGTCCGGGCCTCCTCGTCGCTGGCGACGGCCGATCGCCACACCCGCTGGAGTGCGGACAGTCTGGCCTCGTCCAGGCGAGTCTGCACGGCACGCACATCCGCATCCCATGTCGCCCACGCCCGCACTGCGACATCGAGTTCTGGACGATAAAGTCCTGTGCCGCCAGGGCGGACGAGTTTCGTCAGCCGTGCGAGGATCACCCGGGCACCAGCCGATTCACCGACGTCGGAAATTGCATTTTCGAGCGTTTCGATCGATAGGTGCTCGAAATGGGCGAGAAGCGCTTTCTTGTATCCCTCGGCGCCATCGAAGTGATGGTGGAACGACCCTTTCGACAGGTTGAGTCGAGCGGCGATCCGGTCGATTCGAATCCCTGCTGCGCCTTCTTCAGCGAGGACCTTCAAGCCTTCGTTCAGCCACCGGTCTCGTGCCGCGCTCATCCGGCAAACATACCATCGGGTATGGAGTGATCCGCGCTCGCCGAGGCGCATGCGAGCTTCATGCCACGAAGCTGAAGACGCCGACTGCGATGCAGATCAGCAGCATGACGGTGGCGTTGAGGAAGAGGTTACGGCCGAAGTCTCGAGCCGCGATGTGCATCGCGATGGCGACCATGAAGTAGAGGACGAGCGCAGCACAGGTCACAGCACCGAGATACGGCAGCCAGATGCCCAGGATCAGACCGGCCGCGGCGGCGAACTTCAGCGGCGGCATGATCCACCAGTAACGTCGCGGCCAGTTCACGTCTTCGAAGCACTGGGCGATGAACGGAACGGGCTTGATGCACATGACGGCGTCACCGGCCTGGATGATCGCTAGCACGACAACCGGCCAAACCGGATCGGGCAATGCTGACATGTCTCTCCTCTGGCTATGATGATGCACTAGTGCCGTACCATACCGTATAGTATGGATCGCGCGGATGGAGGCCGGCCTTGCCGGCAGGCAATGGATGGGCTACGCGCCGAGTCCCAGGAGCAGGCGCGGTTGGCCGAGACCGTCCTGATGCCCATGAGGAGAAAGGTGCGTGACGCGATCGACCGTGCGCGTTCAGGAGAGGAAGAGTGCGCGGCTCGGCGTGGCGCGGTCAGTCACGATGCTGATGTCGGCGGCAGTTCTGATGTGCTGTGGAGCTCTCTTCACCACCGCGCTCGCTCAAGCGGAATCAACGCAGCGAATTCAGGTCCAGACCTCGATCGAAGCCGTGTGAGTGCCGTTCGCGAACTACGCCACGCACGAAGGCTGCAGGCAGCGCGGGCGGGCTGCAGGATTTGCCGTAGGCTTCGCTGGTGCAACTCCTACCGCTCCAGCGCGCAGGAGACTGACCCGCACGCGATCGTCAAGCCGGTGATGGACGTGGTACCTCCGGGCTCGTTCCTGGTGGTGTCGCATGCGCGCAACTGACGGGCGGCACACCTCAGGCCGGGGTGTGCGCACCGCTCTCACGCGGCCTGATCTCCAACATTTCGGAACGGATACCTTCTCCCCCATGCCTCATCGGATCCTGGCCCTGACCGCCGTACTCACGCTGGCCACGGCCGGATGCGGGGTGCTGCCGACGAAGGAAGCCGCGCCCCCGCCCGCCACCACCGCGCCGACGTCGAGTGCCCCGGCCACCAGCGCTCCACCCGCCACCGCCACGGCATCGGATCAAGACGCCCGACCGGCCCTGGCCGAAACCCGCAGCACCATGACCGAGCACCTCAAGGTCGAGGTCGTCGGCCTCAATCGCGTCAAGGGCAAGCACCTCATCGCCCAGATCCGGCTATCCAACACCGGCACCGACAAGCACCTGTCCTGGCCCGGCGAGATGGGCGACCACACCCGCCCCCTCGGCCAGATCAAGTGGGCCTCCGGCATCGGCGTCCTTGACGCGCAGGCCCGTACCTGGATCCTGCCGTACCAACCTGCCAACTCCCCCTGCCTGTGCAGTGACCTGGACCGCGACGGCCTCGGCCGCTTCATCGACCCCGGCCAATCAATCACCGTCTACGCGGTGCTGCCCGCACCGTCGGGCAACCCTGTGGCGACCACCGTCGTCACCCCCGTGAGCCCGCCGATGCTCAACGTGCCCATCAGCGACGAAACTCCGACCGGCGACTTTCCCGACCCTGATGCCGAGCCCGTCACGCCGGTCACCCGCCGCCTCATTCTCCCCTCGGAGTCCCTGGACAAATCGGAGGAGACCGCCGACGACGGCAAGGAGTTGCAGGTCAACCTCTCCTCCGACGTGTTGTTCGCGGTGGACAAGGCCACTCTCACTCCCCGTGCCAAGTCGATCATGGCCCGCACGGCCAAGCTCATCGACGCCTCCCCCGCCACAGTGGTGACGGTGGCGGGGCACGCCGACTCCTCCGGCAACGACGCCATCAACGACCCGCTGTCACTGCGCCGCGCCCAGGCGGTGCAGCGCACCCTGTCGGCACTGCTGTCCCGGGACGGGATCCGCTTCCAGGCCAAGGGGTACGGCTCGCGCCGCCCGCTGTACAAGAACGACAGCGATGAGGGCAAGCGCCGCAACCGCCGCGTCACCGTGACCTTCCCCAAACCTCAGCCTGCCGCCCAGGAACCGGTGGCCACGACCTCTCCCGGCCCGACCGGCCTGACCGGCACCACCAAGGCCGACGGACAGCCCATCGCCATGGAGATCACGGGCCTGCGCCGGCTGCCCGGCGGCCTCGGCCTGCTCACCTACAAGATCACCAATGAGGGAACGGCCGAGACGTGGTTCAGAGACCTTCACCACACCCAGGACTGGGAGGCGTACAAATACCAGGCCGCAACCAACGTCCGCGTGACCGACGTCGCCGCCCGCCGCCAGTACCTGCCCGGCCGCCTGGAGGTCCCCACCGATGACGGCGTGGACTCCTACTGCGCATGCACCGACGTCTCCGGCGTCCGCATCAGCACCGAGAAGTTCGCACCAGGCCGGACCCGCGAGTTCTGGAACCTCTTCGCCCTGCCTGACACCGCCGACACCCTCAAGGTCAAGATCGGCCCGTTCCGCGACCTGCAGATCCCGATCCAGTAGTGGCATCCAGGGGTTCACAGCCCGAGGTCCGGCGGCCGACCGCAAGGGATCGCCCACGATGGGAGCGCTTCGGGAGCCCGCGGTTGACGCGGTCAGCTCACAGCGCGCCGTGACGGCGACGGCGGCTACGGCCGGTGCTGCCGCCCGATCTGGACCGCGACCCCGTCCAGCAAGAGCCGCAGCCCGGCCTCGAAGAACGCGGTCAGGTCGAATTGCAGCCGGTCGTCGAGCGGCGCCGTGTGCGTTGAGAGCCCGGCATGAAAGGACGGGAGATGGGCGTTGTACCACTGGTCAGGCGACAGCCCCGTGTGCCGCTCCGCGTCGTGCTGCGCCTCCAGGTTCGTGGCCGTTCCCCTTACGTGGTTGGCCACCGCCCACCACACGACCCGGGCCGCCTCGGGGTCGAGGCCGAGCCCCAGTACGGCGCTCATGCCCCAGTCGCCGAACCTGAGCATGTTGGGCCGCGGCTGCGGATGGGTGAGCGACATGAGCCGGGGCAACCAGGGGTGGCGCAGATAGAGGCGCCACTGCAGGCGCGCCGCGAGTTCCAGATGGGCCCGCCAGCCCGGCGGAGGCTCTTGCGGTAGCTCCAGCTCGCCGAACACGGCGTCGGCCATGAGCGTGGCCATTTCCTCCTTGCCACGTACCAGGCCGTACAGCGACATGGTGGGCATGCCGAGCGTTGTCGCGACGCCGCGCATGGACACCGCCTCGAAGCCCTGCGCGTCCGCGATGGCGATCGCCGCGCGCACGACCCGCTCGCGCTCGGCGTTCTGGCGGGCCGCCACCGGACGCCGAGCGCGAGCCCGGCCCGCCCCGGGACGGGGCGCGGGTGCGGTTACGGGGGCCGGTTCGGCCACGACGGTGCCGACGCGGGGGACGGCCATCACCCGCCCCCGCCGGCGCAGCGTGTCCAGCGCCTTGGTGGCGGTCGCGGTGGCCACTCCCCACTGTGCGGCGGCCTGCCTGATGGAGGGGACGCGGTCGCCGGGCCGCAACTCGCCCCTGTTGATGCGCCGCTCGATCTCCCGCACGATCCGCAGGTACGGCGGCTCGGAACCGCTCCCGGCTCGTTGCACGGCCAATCGTCTCCCAACTTCTGTACTAGGGCAGCTGCGACGCGGCCGCAGCGGCCGAGCAGCCCTCGTCCCGCCCCTGGTGAACGGTCGATTCTTGGCCTAGCACATCGCGAGCGGCTGCGCTGTACCGGGCGTTTGTCCGGTGTACCGTCTCGCTTCGTACACCGTACAACTGATTGACCGAGGTGAACATGGACCACTACGACCGTTACCTGCACGGACCCTTCGCACCAGTGAAGGAGGAGATCACCGCCTATGACCTGCCCGTGACCGGACGCCTGCCCGCCGATCTGAACGGCCGCTACCTGCGACTGGGCCCGAACCCGCTCGGCGTGGAGGACCCCGTCACGCACTTCTGGGCCTTCGGCGCGGGAATGGTGCACGGAGTGCGCATCCGCGACGGCCGCGCCGAGTGGTACCGCAACCGGTGGGTCCGCTCGACGGAGGTCTCCGACGCACTGGACAGGATGCGGCGCGGGCTGCAGCCGCCCGCGTTCCTGCCGCCCTCCCCGAACATCCACGTGCTCCGTCACGCCGGGCGCACCCTGGCCCTGTCAGAGGCCGGCGGGCTGCCGCACGAGCTCGGCTACGAGCTCGACACGATCGGGGAGTGCCCCATGGGCGCCACGCCCGACGGTTCCAGCGCCAACGCACACTCCAAGGTCGATCCGCGCACCGGCGACCTGCACTCGGTGGCGTATGTGCTGGGACGTCCGTTCGCGCAGCACATCGTCACCGACCCGGCGGGAACGGTCACCCGGATCACTGACATCCCGCTGCCCGGGGAACTCCCGTTCCTCCACGACTTCGCGCTGTCGGAGAACTTCGTGGTCGTGTTCGACATCCCGCTGACGTTCAACATGGACGCGATGCGTTTCCGCTGGAACCCCGCGCACCAGGCCCACGTGGGCGTCCTGCCCCGGGCGGGAGGGCAGGTCCGCTGGTTCCCCGTCGACGCCTTCTTCGTCAGCCACATCCTCAACGCCTACGACGACGGCTCGACGATCACCGTGGACCTGATCGTCGCCGACGGGCCCGTGGACGTCGCCGATCCCGGCGGCATCAAGCCCAGGCTCGACCGCTGGAGCATCGACCTGCGCGCCGGACGGCTGGAGCAGCGGTGCGTGGACGACCGGGCCCAGGACTTCCCGCGCGTGAACGACGCCTACGCCTCCCGTCCGCACCGCTACGGCTACTCCGCGGTGACCCCGGTGTACGGCATGCAATTCACCCCCGAAGGCCCGCACCCCGACGACGCGTTCACCAACGCGCTGGTCAAGCACGACCTGGTGCGGGGCACGACGGAGGTGCACGGCTTCGCGCGAGACGCCGCCGTCGGCGAGGCCGCCTTCGCCGCGAACCCGAGCGGCGACCAGAACGAGGACGCGGAGGACGCCGGTTACCTGATGGCCTACGTCGCCGATCCCGAGCGCGGCGCCTCGGACCTGGTGATCCTGTCCGCTCAGGACTTCACCGGGCCGCCCGTGGCACGCGTCCACCTGCCCGTACGCGTGCCCCTCGGCTTCCACGGAAACTGGATCCCGGACGCCTGAAAATCGTTCCACAGCAGTGACGACCATGCCGGTCAGGTCGAGATGTATGCGCAGGTCGCCCGGGGTTTGACTTCGTCCACCTTGGTGTGGGCGGCGGTGACGGGAAGCTTTCGGCGGCACGACTGCACCCATCGCTCCATGACCGCGTTCACGCGCGGCATCCGGATCGCGGTGAGTACGGTCTGGATGCCGGCCCCGGGTCGAAGTCGCGCGCGATGCCGGGCGAGCAGCCTCCAGCAGCCGAGCTCCTCGGCCGGCTGGTGACCGTCTCGGTGCAGCCGCGCCACTCTCAGATCACCGCGCATGTCCTCGCCCTTTGCCGGCCGCGGTGCCGCTACAGCAGCCGGACAAATGGCTCCTTTGACACGCCACGCTTGAGGAAGCGTCGAGTGGCCGGTGGCGTCGATGGGCCGGCTCGGCGGGATGCCGCACGAACGGAACGGCATGCGGCGAGACGTTGACCGCACTCCTGAGGGAAGCCCGTGCCCGGTAAGCGGCGATCACCTACGGTTCCCGTTATGCGGACTCCTGCGCTCACAACCGATGTGCTCGTCGGCAGGCACGAGTTACAGCAGCGCGTCGACGAACTGACCGGCGCTGCTCGTACGGGACAGGGCGGCGCACTGGTGCTGGAAGGCGAGGCGGGCATCGGCAAGAGTGCCCTGCTGGAATACGCCAGAAATGCGGCGTCCGGGTTCCGGGTGGTCCGGACGTCCGGGTCGGAGTTCGAGCAGGAACTGCCGTACTCCGCGCTGCACCAGCTGTGTGTGCCGATGCTGAAGCACCTCAATGAGCTGCCGGACCGGCATCGCGACGCCCTGCGGGTGGCCTTCGGGCTGGCCGAGGGCACACCCGACCCGTTCCGGATCGGTCTGGCGGCGCTCGGACTGGTGACAGCGGCGGCCCAGGAGCGGCCCCTGTTGTGCTTGATCGATGACGCGCAGTGGGTCGATACCGCGTCGGCGAGGGCGATGGTCTTCCTCGCCCGCCGGGTCGCCGCCGACCCTGCAGCGATGATCTTCGCGGTGCGGCCGACGTACGCGGCGCATGGATTCGGCGAGCTGCCGCAGCTGGCCGTCCATGGTCTGAGCGACGAGGACGCCAAGGTTCTGCTGACGACGCGGAGCCCGTTCCCCCTCGATGATCAGGTCCGGGACCGGCTCGTCGCCGAGGCCCACGGGAACCCGCTGGCGCTGCTGGAGCTGCCCCGCGCCGGTGGCTTCGTCCCGCCTGACGGGTCCTCGGTTCCGACCCGGATCGAGTACGGCTTCCGAGCCAGGCTGGCCGGTCTGTCCGCCGAGGCCAGGCTGCTGCTGATCGTGGCGAGCGCCGACCCGACCGGCGACCCTGGCCTGCTCTGGCCGGCCGCCGGTCAGCTGAACCTCGATGTGACACCGGCCAGCGCGGAGGCGGACGCGACGGGACTGGTCGAGTTCGGTGCCCGCATCCGCTTCTGTCACCCGTTGGCACGTTCGGCGGTCTACCGCGCCGCCGACGCCGTCGAACGCCGCTCGGCACACGAGGCGCTGGCGGCGGTCACCGACCCGATCACGGCGCCGGACCGCCGGGCCTGGCACCGCGCCCAGGCGAGCCCCGGCCCCGATGACGGCGTCGCCGACGAGCTGGAACGGTGCGCGACGCGTGCTCAGGGACGCGGGGGCGTGGCAGCCGCGGCGGCCTTCCTCGAGCGTTCGGTGGCGCTGTCGCTGGATCCGGAACGCCGGATCGTTCGAACTCTGCACGCCGCCCAGGCCAGCTTCGACGCGGGGGCGTCCGGCAAGGCGGCGAGCCTGCTCGCGATCCTCGAGACCACCCCGCTGGACGAGTTCCAGCACGCTGACGTCGACCTGCTGCAGGGCCGGATCGCCTTCACCCGGCACGGCGACGGCTCCGGACCGATGCTGATGGTGCGTGCCGCCCAACGGCTGGCGAGTCTCGATCCGGACCGGGCACGTGACTGTTTCCTCGATGCCGTCGAGATGAGCCTGTCCGTCGGCCGCGGCGGTGTCGTCATCGATCGGGTCCTCACCGCGGCCCGGTCCACGGCGCCGGCGCCGAGCTCACCGGACGCCCTTGACGCCTTGATCGTGCTGGCCACCGACGGGTACGAGGCCGCGGTACCGCTGCTTCGCCACGCCCTCTACGACAGAGGCGAGCGGTTCTGGACGCGCCGTCCCGCGCTCGCCACGATGATCGCCGTCGAGCTGTGGGACCTGGACACCCTGGCCGCCATCGCCGCATGGCTGGTGAAGGCGGGCCGGGCGTCGGGCTCGCCGCTGCTGCTCAGGCTCGGCCTCGCGCAGAAGGCGGTCGAGGCCATCCTGATCGGCGACATCGGGCAGGCGATCGCCACCACCGCGGAGGAGGCGGCGATCGCCGACGCGACCGGCGCTCCCCCGCTGCTCCATCACCGGCTGCATCTCGCCGCGCTGCGCGGCCGCCGCGACGAGGCTCTCGAGCTGTGCGAGGCGGCCACCGCGGCACCGACCACCGGATGGCCCGGGCAGGTCACGAACCTGCACTGGACCACAGCCATGCTTCACAACGGGCTGGCCGACTACCCGGCCGCGCTGGCCGCGGCCCGTAGGGCCACCGAGCACGGTGACCTGTTCCTCACCGGAGCGGCCCTGCCGGAGCTGATCGAAGCCGCGGTCCGTTGTGACGACTACCTCACCGCATCGCAGGCACTGGACTCCCTCACCGAGCGCACACAGGCCGGCGGAACCATCACCGGCCGGGGAGTCGCGGCCTACTCACGAGGGCTCGTGACCGGCATCGAGGATCACTACCGGGAAGCCGTCGACCTGCTCGCCGAGGGCCCGCTGCTCCCCTACCTGGCCCGGGCGCACCTCCTGTACGGGGAATGGCTGCGGCGCGAAGGGCGACGGCGTGACTGCCGCGAGCACCTGCGCACCGCCCACGAGCTGCTGTCCGGAGCCGGAGCGGAGGCATTCGCCCGGCGGGCCGCCGACGAGTTGCGCGCCACCGGCGAGAAGGTCCCGGCCCGGTCCGAGCGAACGTACGGGAAGCTGTCCATGCAGGAGGTCGCCGTCGCCCGCCTCGTGGCCTCGGGCGCCACCTCGAACGAGGTCGCCGTCCAGCTCTACGTCAGCAAACGCACCGTGGACGCCCACCTGCGCAACATCTTCCGCAAGCTCGGCATCAACTCACGCAGGCAGCTCAAGGATCACCCCGACCTCGCCATCCAGGACAGACCCGACGGCCGGTGAGACCGCTCCCCGGAAGGGAACCGCTATCCGGCGTCGGGCACGAGGACGACCTTGCCGGTCACGGTTCGTGACTCGGCGAGGGTCATCGCCGCCGCGGCGTCGGAGAGCGGGAGCCTCGCGGCGATCTGCGGGGCGAGAGTGCCGTCGGCCAGCAGTCGCAGCACCTCGGTGAGGTCGTCGCGCAGGCGGGTACGGAAGGCGTCCGCGCGCCGGCGGCCGGCCCAGAAGTCGTAGAAGTAGGCGTTGCGGCCGTTGGGGAGGTAGTTCCAGAGCATCAGCCGGAAATACGACTTGAGGACCGGAATCCGGGCATTGCCCTCGCTGTCCTTGGTGGCCGCGGTCCCGTACGACACCAGGGTTCCGCCGCGGCGCAGCAACTGCCACGACTGCCGCAGCCCGGTGCCGCCGACGTGGTCGAACACCGCGTCCACGCCGTTCGGGGCGAGCTGCCGGATCCGGTGGTACATGCCGGGGTCGCGGTAGTCGACCGGGGTCGCACCCAGCTTCCGCACCGTCTCATGGTGACGTGCCGACGCGGTGCCGATCACCGTGATCCCGGCGTGGCGGGCCAGTTGCACCAGCGTCGTGCCGACGCCGCCGTTGGCACCGAGGACCACGATCGTCCCGCCGCGGCGAACCTTGGCCATCCGGTGCAGCATCTGCCAGGCAGTGATCCCGTTGACGACGACCGTCTCCACCTCGGCCGCGTCCAGGCCGTCCGGCACGGGTACCAGGTCGGCGGCGTCCACCTGGACGTGGCTGGCCCAGGCGCCGATCTTGGTCACGGCGGCGTACCGCCTGCCGATCAGCGTGGCGTCCACGCCGGGGCCCGCCGCGACCGCCGTGCCGACCACGTCGTAGCCGGGTACGAAGGGGAAGCTCGGCTGGTCGTAATACCGGCCGCGGCGCATCTGCTGCTCGGCGAACGAGATGCCGGTCGCCTCCATCCGCAGCAGGACGTTGCCGGCGGCCGGTGTCGGCAGCGGCCGGGTGCGGAGCTGCAACCCGTCCGGCTCGACCTTGCCGGGCATGACGATCTCAAGGGCTGTGCCGGTCATCGAAGGCTCCTCGGTTGGATTGTTGTCACGTGCTACCTGGCCGGCACCGCTGAGGGCCGTACACCGGTCTCCCGCAGGAACGCCGACGACAGGTGCCCGGGGCTGCTGAAACCACAACGCCGAGCCACCTGGCTCACCGTCATCCCGTTCTCCAGAAGGTGTGTGGCGTGCGCGATGCGCAGCCGGGTGAGGTACCGGCCCGGGGTCTCTCCCGTCGCCTGCTTGAACACCCGCAGGAAGTGATAAGGGCTCAACCGCACTTCCTCGGCCAGCTCCGCCAGACGCACCGGCTCACTCAACCGGTCATGCATGTACGCGATGGCCTTCTGCACGCGAACGTCCTCACGCCTCGTACGGTCCGCCGAGCCTCGCCGGCCGTCGCGGATCGCCAGGTGCACCACCAGAAATCGCGCAGCCGCATCGGCATAGAGCTCGTCCGCACCCGCCGCGGTGGCGGCGGCCAGCGACTTGAGCACCGCGCCGATCAGTTCGCCGCTGCCCGAGGCCGGATGCCGCGCCGGGGGTGCCGGGCCACCGAGCTCGGCAGCCGTCCGGCCGACCACGTCAGCGGGGAGATGGACGTGGATGGAGTGCATCGGCGCCGTCGTCTCGTACCGCAGGCGAGTCGGTACGCCCGGCGTGGCCATGCCGATCTCGCCCGGCGTGATGGGTGTGGTCCGCCAGCCTTCGCCGGTGTCGATGTGCAGCTTGCCGGCGCCGCCGGTGATCAGCCACAGGTGTGTGTCGGCCGAGGCCGGCATGACCATCTCACCGGCGGCCTCGAGGTGCTCGAACTTCTGGACGAGCAGCGAGCGCCATCCGGGCCGTTCCCAGCTGCACAACGATCGGCGGACGAACCGGTCCAGGTCCAGGCCGGCGTAGCCGCCCATGTCGAAGCGCGATTCCCTCTGCATCAGCGAGACCACTTCTCCGGTACGGGTGACGAGCAGCGGCGCACGTGCAGTCGCTGCGTTACGCCAACTCACTCCTGTTACACCATATAACTCACTCCCCATTTTCGTCAATCGCGATGGTGATAGCCTCTAACTCCAGTTAGTCGCATGGAACTCGGAGAGGCTGACCCATGGACCGCGATGTGGTGAGCCCGCGTGAGCGCTACCGGGCGCAGGTGCAAGCCGAGATCAAGCAACACGCCTGGCAGCAGATCGCCACCACGGGCGTGTCGGCGTTGTCCCTGAAGGCGATCGCCAAGCACCTGGGCATGAGTGGCCCGGCCCTCTACCGGTACTTCGCCAGTCGCGACGATCTGATCACGGCGCTCATCAGGGACGCCTACCGCAGCCTCGCCGACGCCGTTCGCGAGGCGTACGACTCCGGCGCCGACATCGCCGCTCTGGCTCACGTCGTACGCGCGTGGGCCCTGAGCGATCCCCACCGGTACCTGCTGATCTACGGCACACCCGTGCCCGGGTACCAGGCGCCCGCGGACACCGTCGCGATGACGCAGGAGATCATGTCCGTGCTGATCGCCGCTTATCGCAAGGCGGACATCCCATCGCCGGAAACCCCTTTTGCCGCTCACCTCGACAGCCACCGGCACTGGTCGCCTGATCCCACGGCGCCGGCGGCCGTCCTGCGCCAGGCCATGACGTTCTGGACCCGGCTGCACGGCGTGCTGTCCCTCGAACTCGCCGGCCACTTCACCGGCATGGACATCGACGTCGCGCTGCTGTACGCCGACGAAGTCGATTCACTGCGGCAGTAGAACCTCCTCGGCCGGTTGTTCCGATGGCTGCCGCCGCGCCAGCGGTGCCAGCGTGCGCTGAACGATGAAGTACTCCGCGACCAGCACATTGCCCAGCAGGGACAGCCACGCGGCCGACTCGTAGACGGAGCTGTATTCCAGTGACGGTATGACGTTCATCAGCGGCAGCAGGGCCAGCTGGTAGAGCCGCAGAGTCACGGCGGCGAACGTGAACGCGTAGTTGCGGACCATCCAGATCCGGTGCAACCGCACCTCACGGCGCCGGATCGCCCGGTACGCCTTGGCGGCCGTGTACAACCACACCACGACCAGCCCGAAGAACGCGACCTGCAGCGTGAAGCCGCTCGGCGTCACCGCGGCGGAGTAGAGCGCCGCCATCGCGGCGGCCAAGACCGAGATCAGGTACACCCGCCCCGCTATCCGGTGCGCCCGGGGGAAACGGGCCCGCAACCGCGGCACGAACTGCCACGGCCCGATGAGAAGTGCCAGGCCGGCCGGCACCCCATGGATCACGAGACTCGTGTAGTAGCCCGGGATGCTCATGTCGAGATTCGGAATGTTCGTACTTCCGACCAGGTACGGCGGAACGAAGTAGGCCGTGATGCCGATCGCCGACACGGTGAGAAGACTCCACAGGGTCCACCACCAGCGGCGGCGAACGGCCCGTGACATGGTCGCAGTGGACACGCGAACTCCAATACCTGCGCGGGAACGAGAAGGAAAGGGCGCAATGCGCGAAGTCGGCGGCAGCGGGCCTTCGCCTCGCCACAAGCGATGCCGATCAAGCGGCAACCGTAGGCGCAGGTGGGACATGAAGTCGATGCGGGAGATTGCGGAACAGCGAGCTTGAATTGCGGTCGGCCGAGGGGCGCCTTCGCCGACGGGCGTGTGCCTACGCGCCGTTGCCGTCGAATAGGCAAGTCCTGCCGATGCGACGAGAAACCAGGCCAGCTCATAGTCGGGTGCTCAGCACCGTACGCGCCATGGTCAAGGCCAGGCGGCTGGACCTCTACGTTCAGCACCCACGAAAAGGAGCACGATGATTTACCACAGCATCCGGATGAAGGCCAAGGCGGGCGTGACGCAGGAGCAGGTCGAGGAGGCGCTGGAGAGCATGCGCAACCAGGGCCGGGTCATCTCTGCGGTGAAGTCGTTCGTCGTCGGCCGCGACTTCGGAGGCGATTTCGACTGGGGTGGCGTGTTCGTCATCGAGGACCTCGACGGCTACTGGGAGTACCTGACGCATTCGGCGCACGCGCACACCGACCGGATCGGCATGCCCCTGGTCGAGAAGTACGAGTCGTACGACATCACCGACGATGACGACCCGCAGATGGGGGCGAAGATCGCCGACCTGCACCGGCGACGGTACGAAAGCGACCCCGAGCTGGCCGCGCTGGTGGGCATGCTGCCGTAAGGCAACGTGTCGGCAGAGACCGTGGAGATGCCGGCAGCGCGGCCTGCTACTGGGCGCCCAGGCTCGCCGTTGAGGAGCGCGTCGGCGCGTTTGCGCTGGATCAGCCACCACCCGTGGAGCGTCGTGCCGGTCTCCTGCTCGGCTTCGGCCTCCTGGGCCAGGGACAGCGCCACGGTGATGACCAGTGCGGGCAGCGTGAGCGCTTCGCGGATCCGGATGTCCATGGGCAGGTCGAGCTCGTCGAGTGCGCGCAGGGTCCACTCGGTGTGGGCCATCATGTTGGGCACCAGCAGCGGGCGGGTGAAAGAGACGGCTTTGGGCAGCCAGAGGTGTCGCCGGCACAGCTCCCACTGCCGGCGGGAGATCAGTTCGAGCTTGGCCCGCCACCCCTCCGGCCCGGATGCGGGCAGGTCCGCTTCGCCGACCCTGGCGGAGCCGCCGGTCGCTCGTTGCGGCTCGGGCGGGCGCGGACCACCGTGCCCGCGCCGACCTTCGCCTCGACCAGCCCCTCATCACGAAGAGCCGCCACCACCTTGGTCGCCCTCCGATTCTTCTTATGACTCGCGTGGACCTTGAAGCTTAGTGTCCTAGTTCACTTGCTAGTGCACTAGAACACTTTGTCGCCTGCTCTGTCGGAGTGAGACATGGAGACTCGTCCGCCGTGCATACGATGTACGCACGACACTTGGTACACCGTACGCACCGGTTCGACGAATGAGCCGGCTGACCGTCTTACGTAGGTCCTGGCACCGTCCCCTCGTGATCATGACGGCGGCCATGTCCGTGCTCGTCGTCGTGGCGGGCATCGGCCTGTTCGCCGACGGTCGCGAACTCATGCACCAGTCGGTGTGGGCCAAACCGTTGAAGTTCGGCGTGTCGTTCGTCATGTACGGCGCGACGCTCGCCTGGCTGATACCGCAACTGAGCCGGGCACGGCGCACGATGTGGACCCTCGGAACGGTCTTCGCCACCGCCGGGATGATCGACGTCGGGTTCATCGCGGTGCAGGCCGCGCGCGGCACCTACAGCCACTTCAACGCCGGCACCGACCCGTTCGACCAGATCGGGCAGCAGATCTTCTCCGGCGGCGTGTTCGGGCTGTTCGGCACGAGCCTGATCGTCGCCGTCATGCTGCTCTTCCAGCGCGTCGGCGACGCGGTGCTCACCTGGTCCCTGCGTGCCGGGCTCGGCCTGGCCGTCGCCGGCATGGCGCTGGCGTCCTTCATCACCGGGTGGACGTCATCGGCCGGGCCTCGCACGGTCGAGGACGCCTACGGCCGCCCGGTCCCGCTGGTGGGCGGACACGGCGTCGGGGTGCCGGACGGCGACGGCATGCCGATCACGAACTGGAGCACCACCGGCGGCGACCTGCGCGTCCCGCACTTCATCGGTCTGCACTCCATCCAGGTGTTCGTGCTCACGGCGCTGGTCCTCGCCGCCCTCGCGGCCCGGGTGGGCCGGCTGCGCAGCGAACGCGTCCGCGCCCAGTCGGCCGGAGTCGTCATCTTCGGCTACGGCTCCGTGTTCGCCATCACCGCCTGGCAGGCACTGCGCGGCCAGTCGCTGATCCACCCCGACGCGGCCACCGGCATCGCCTTCGCGGTGGCAGCCGCCATGACCGCGCTGCTGGCGGTTCTGGTCGTCACGGCGGCCCGTCGCGGCCAGTCGGCCCTTCGCGCCGAAGCGGCACGCCGCAGCGAACGCGTCCGCCGGAGCAGGGCGGCGCGCAGCGATGAGCGCGCGCTGCCGGAGGGCTAAAGAGACCCTTTACCTGAACAGCGGTGTTGGGACGACGGGGCGGGCATGGGATCAGTGAACGCTCCTCCCTGCGAGAGGAAAGGTGGTGTACATCATGGCCGAACGGCCGACGCACCCGATTTCCGATATAGATCAGCATCCCGACATCGCCGCGCTCCGCGCGCGCTACGACTGGGCGGTGCAGCGGCCGTCGGGGCAGACCGTCAGTGGGCTCGCCTTCCTGAGCGGGCTCTACCTGGCCATCTCACCATGGGTGGTGGGCTTCTTCGGCCACACGACCCTGACCGTCAGCAACCTGATCACCGGGATAGCGGTGGCCCTGCTGGCGGCCGGAATCGCCTCGGCCAACGGCCGTATCCACGGTCTCGCCTGGGTCCTGCCGATCATCGGGGTCTGGACCATCATCACGCCGTGGGTGCTGCCCCCACACGGAGCCGGCGCTTCGACGATCGCCAACAACGTCGCCACAGGAGCGGTCATCCTGGTGATCGGCGTGGCGTGCGCCTCGCTCGGGAGAATGTCCAGGCGCCGACGCTGAGCACCGCCGGCCGAGCCCACTCAGCCATGGGGGAACCCCGATGGGGGCCGAGGCGTGCCGTGCTCGGGCAGACGCAGCACGGACCGGGCCCCGCGGGGACTGTCCTGGGCGGTCAGGGTTCCGCCGTGGGCTTGGGCGATGTGCCGCGCGATCGGCAGCCCGAGCCCGGTGCCGCCGGGGTCGCGTTCGGCGTTGTCCAGCAGGTTGTTCAGCAGCCGGGACAGCTCCATCCGTGAGCCGTCCACCATGACGCCGGGCGTGAGGCGGTGGCGCAGGTCGGTCTTGGTGAGGCGGCACTCCAGCCAACGTCTGGAAGGTGCTCGTCGCCACGGGTGACAGCGTCGCCGCCGGCGACACGCTGGTGATCCGCGAATCCATGAAGATGGAGATCCCTGTCGAGGCCGAGACGTCCGGCGTCGTCACCGCGCTGCCCGTCGGCGAAGGTGACGTCCTGGATGAAGGGGATCTGATCGCGGAGATCTCCTGACCCTTCGGACCGTGGTTTTCCGCTGAGTGTTGCGCCGGTGACGCCTGGTAGCGATGCTGGCAGCATGGGCAGTGGAGGTCGGGGCCGCTGGGTGGTGTCGCCGGTCGCGCTCGCGGTGGTGCCGGTCGGGATCGGGCTGGTGGGGAATCTGGCGACCGGCACCGTTGAGGTGAAGGCTTGGTGGTGGACCCCGGCCACTTGGGTGTTGACCGGCGTGCTGGTCGTGGTCGCCACCGCGTCGCAGATCGTGCAGTCGCGCGTTGTGCCGCAGAGCCGGGAGGCGGCGATGCGCAGCGCTGCGGCGGGTTTGCGACGGATGGTCCGGGAGCAGTGGGAGCACGAGACGGTGCTGCGGGGTGTTCGGCAGCCGGTGCCGTTGCGGGTGCGGTGGTCCTCGACCGATCGGCAGGTCGCGGAGACGCGTCAGGTGGTGCTGGACGAGCCGGAGACCACGTGGCAGGACAGGCCGTTGGAAGGCGACGTCACGCAGGTCGTCGAGAAGTTCTGCGAGCTGCCCCATCGGCAGTTGGTGGTGCTCGGAGAGGCGGGCGCGGGCAAGAGCGTCCTGGCGATGCTGCTCACTCTCGGGCTGATCGAGCGGTCGGTGGAGGACGACCCGGTGCCGGTGCTCCTGTCGATCACCTCCTGGAACCCGCAGGACGAGTCGGTACGCCGGTTCGCGGCTCGGCGGATGGCTGAGGATTATCCGATGCCGGCCGGTTTGTCGGAGGGCCGCTGCGTGGCGGAGCTGCTGATGAGCGAAGGTCGGGTACTGCTGGTGCTGGATGGACTGGACGAGCTCCCGGCCGAGTCGCAGGAGCGGGCGCTGCGGAGGCTGGATGAGTTCGCCGCGACAGGACGGCCGCTGGTGGTGACCTGCCGGGCCCGCGAATACCAGCGAGCCGTGGACGCCAGTCGTTCGATCATCTCCCGGGCCGCGGTGGTGGAGATCATGCCGGTCGATGTGGAACAGGCGATCGCGTTCCTGTCCCACCCGGAGCCGTTCCGGCATCGCTGGGAACCGGTGTTCACCCACCTCCGCCACGACAGCGAGGGTCCGCTGGCGCGGGTGTTGTCCACGCCGTTGATGGTCTCACTGGCCCGTACCGCCTACAGGCCCCCGAACACCGACCCCATCGCCCTGACGCGCCTCGACAGCCAGGACGCCATCGCCGCGACGCTTCTGGACACATTCGTGACCAGCGTTCATGACCCCGACCGGCCGACGCCGCCCGAAGGCCGGCCGGCGCGCCGCTACGGTCCCGCCGCCGCCCAGCGCTGGCTCGGCTGCCTGGCCCTGCACCTGCAGCTGGTGGGGAGGACGGAACTGGTGTGGTGGCAGTTGTCCCCCGACCTCTTCACCTTCAAGGCGGAGGTGATCAGGACCCGCACGGTGCTGGCTGTCGCAGTCGGCGTGGGTGCCGGTGTCAGTGCCGCGGCCGGGCCCGTGTCGGGGGGCGCGGCAGCGTTCACCGTGTCCGCCGCGGCCTTGACCGCGGCGGCGGGCCTGCTGCGGCCGCTGTGGCCCCACGCTTACCCGGCGTACACCCCCACCTCCTACTCGCTGGCTCGCGAACGTCGTCGCCGGGTCCTGGCGCTGCGGGCCGGATTGGGTATCGCGCCGGGGCTGCTGACCGGGGTCATTCTCGGCAATCCGCTGATCGGAGCGGCCGGCGCCCTGGTCACCGGGCTACTCGCGTTGGTCATGCCCACCCTGCCCTCCAGGACCCGGCCTCGGGGCACCACTCCACGCGCCACGCTGAACGCCAATCACCACGCCACCGCCATCGCCGCCGCCCAGCACGGCATCACCGGCGCATTGGTGTTCACCGCCTCTGTCGCGGTGCTCGCCCCGGCATCAACCCTCTGGATCCCCGCTGTCACCGCGGCCGCCGTCTACGGATGGGTCGCAGCCTGCGGTGCGGGCCTGTGGACCTGGATCGATTACAAGATCACCCATCTTCGTCTTGCCGCCAAGGGCCGCCTCCCCTGGAGACTGTGGACATTCCTCGAAGACCAGCACCAACGCCAGACATTGCGCCAATCTGGAACTGCCTGGCAATTTCGCCACGCCTTGCTTCAACACCACCTCGCCGCCACCCCGTACACCCAGCACCTGTATGCCTGCGCCCGCCAAGGTGACGCGGGCGCCCTTGGACGCATCGCCGACCGGCTGGTCGAAGAGGACCGGCTTGATGAGGCCATCGCCATGCTCGGCGCCTGGGCCGACCACGACACCTCCGGCACCGCCGCGTCGGCCAGCCTGAAACTGGCCGCCTTGCTGGCCGAGCACGACCGCGTCGAGGAACTGCGCACCCGTGCCGACGCGGGCGACGGGCATGCCGTCGCGATACTGGCCTACCGGCTGGAACGACAGGGCCGGATCGAGGAGGCCATCACCGTACTCCGTCCCCACACGGACCGAGGCGCCGCCCCGCAGCTGGCTCGGCTCCTCGCCCGCCACGATGGTGCTCAGGAGGCCATCGACCTGCTCAACGCCCACCCCGACCAGGACGACAACTGGACTCTCCAGATGGCCGAGCTGCTGGCTCAGCAGGGCCGGACTGAAGAGCTGCGCGTCCGCGCCGACCAAGGCGACCGGGCCGCCGGCAACCAACTGGCCAAACTGCTCGCCGAACAGGGCCGCGTAGAAGAACTGCGGGCCCGCGCCACAGCAGGCGACCCCGACGCCGCCTTCCGGCTCGCCGGGCAGAGCTGCGTGGAGGACGCCATCACCCTGCTGCGCCCCCACGCCGACCAGGGCGACTGGGCCACCGGCGACCGGCTGGCCCGACTGCTGGCCGAACAGGGGCGCGTGGAAGAACTGCGGGCCCGCGCCACGGCAGGCGACCCGCACGCGGCCCACAGCCTCGCCCGATTGCTTGCCCAGCAGGAGCGGTTGGAGGATGCGGTCACCCTGCTCCTGCACCACGCTGTCCCAGCGGTTCAATCCGTCGAAGCGTATGCCGTCCTGCCGTTGCTCAGCCATCTCCTGACGAGGCTGGGGCGGGAGGAGGAGGCCATCACCGTGCTCCGCGCCCACGCCCATCTGGGCAACACCGTCGCCGTCAACCTGCTGGCCGACCGCGATCTCACGCCTGAGCGCGCAGAAGGGTGATCGAAGGGAGTCCGCCGGCCGTTTGAACGCGGTACAAGGTCGGCGCCAGCGTGGCTGACGGGCCTCGCCGCAGGGCTGCGCCGCGAGGGCATCGACCTCGCCGAAGCCGACCTCATCGTGGGCACCTCCGCCGGCGCGATCGTCGCGGTGGATGCTGAGACCGGCGAACCGAAGGTATGGGACCGCGACGGCGAGGCGACCCTGGTCGAGGCCGCGGCGTCGAGCTCCGCGTTTCCTGGAACGACCGCTCCGATCACCGTCAACGGCCGCCGCTACATGGGGAGTCCGGCAGGCCCGGCAGGTCGCCGTGGTACTGCGTCCTGTTGGGGACGCGGCCCCCGTCACCTGATCAGCAACAGCCGGCACCATGCTCGTCGGCAGCGCCGTTGTGATCGTCATCTCATCCATCCGGTGAGATGATCTCCGCGGCGACCCTCAGACTCCCGCCCCCGTACCTGCACGTGACGGATCGCCGGCCCCGGCCCCCACCCCCCACTCCGGAGGCAGCACATGCCACAGCCAGATCCCCATCACCCCCTCATCGGGCGCAGAGCCTTCGGCCTCGGAGTCGCCGCGGCCTCGTTGACCGTCGCACTCGGTCCCGCCTTGTCCGCGGACGCGACGACGTCCCGGCGGCGGGCGACACTGTCCGACAGCACGGCCTTCGACGAGACGACGCTGTGGGACAACACCGTCGATCCGCTGGAGAGCTACCACGTCCACGGGCTGGCCGTGCTGCCGGACGACACCATCCTGGTCGTCACGGAAGGTCGCCACGAGGTGTGCGACGCGGGCCCCCGAGACCTGCTCGTACGCCGTAGCCCCGACGGCGGCGACACCTGGGAGCCGACCCGAACGCTGGTCGCCTCGGTCGGAGGCCAGTCGTGGGGGAACCCGACCTTCGTGGTCGACCGGCTCACCGGCGGCATCTTCCTGTTCTACATGCTCTCCACCCGGCTGCCGGAGAACACCGGCTGCTCCGGCGACAAGGGCGACCTCTTCATGATCTCCAGCGCGGACGGCGGTCTCACCTGGAGCGCGCCGCGCGACATGTCAGGTCTGTTCAGCCAGTTCCCCTACGGATGGACGCTGCACGGCCCCGGCCCCGGACACGGCATCCAGCTGGACAACGGCCGGCTGCTGCTCAACTGCGCCCACCGCCGCGAGGTCACCGGCAACACCGTCGCCGAACGCCGCTACGGCGTGGCGTCGATCTACAGCGACGACCACGGCAAGACCTGGCACGCCACCGGGGAGGTGCCCGTCTCCGCCGCCTACCCCATCAACGAGGCCAGGCTGATCCAGAGGTCCGACGGCACGGTGCTGATCAACGGCCGGGCCGCGGCGGGCGGCAACCGGCAGCGGATCGTGTCGGTCAGCGCCGACCGTGGGCTCAGCTGGTCGCCGCCGCAGCTCGACGGGGCCACCGGCACGTTCAACGCCGTGGACGCCAGCCTGCTGCGCTACACGGGCGGGCCGGGCACGTCCGAAGTGAGCCGGGTGCTGTTCAGCCGCCCCGACTCCCCCGTCCGTACCAACCTGACCGTGTCGATCAGCTACGACGACGCGCACTCCTTCCGCTACAGCCGCGTGATCAACGAGGGCCGGTCGTACTACTCCGAACTCGGCCGGCTCTCCGACGGCAGGATCCTGCTCCTCTACGGCCGTGACGGAGACGACCCGAGCTTCCCCCGCCGCGTGGTCATGAGCCGGTTCTCGCTCGAATGGCTGAGCGGCGACCGGGACAGCCTGTCCGGCGGCCCCGGCTACACCGAACGTCTCATCGACCTCACCACCGGCGCCGCCACGTCCGGCGGCACCATGTCCGTCGTCCAGGACCCCATGGCCCGCGGCGGGAAACGGGTGGCGTTCACCACTTCCCAGACCGGCACGTACTTCGAATACACCGTGAACGTCCCGGCATCCGGAACCTATGAGCTGCTGCTGCGCTACTTCCGTACCGCTGACGGAGGTCTGGTCACCGTCTCGGTCGACGGCATCAAACCGCGGGCTGCGCTGGTGGACACCACCGCCGACCGGGCTGACGGCCACGACGTCGCGCAACTCGGCAGCCTCGATCTGACGGCCGGCTCGCACAAGATCCGGTTCACCGCTTCCGGGGTGGGCCGCGGCGGCGGCAGGCTGGTCTCGCTGGACACGCTGAGCCTGATCGACGCGCCCTCCCGACCCGACGTACGGGAAGAGGTGGTGGTCGACAACGACGAACTCGGCTACGAGGTCATCAGCGGCACCTGGTCGGCCAGCTCGAGCGTGCCCGGCTACCGGGGCGGCAACTACCACTACGCCCCCGCCGGCACGGGCGGGCACGTCGTCCGGTGGCGGCCCGTGGTCCCGCTCACCGGCGACTACGAGGTACAGGTCTCGTACACCGCGCACGCGAACCGCGCCGGCAACGCTCCCTTCACGGTCCGTCACGCCGGTGGCACCACGCTCGTACGCGTCGATCAGCGCAGGAGCGGTGTGACGGAGCCGCGCGGCGGTTCCTGGGTCTCGCTCGGCACGTACCGCATCAGCGAGGGGGTGGGCAGGGTCGAGCTGAGCAACAACGCGAACGGCGTGGTCATCGCCGACGCCGTCCGGCTGCTCCGCGCACCTGGATGACATGGCGTCCGCAGAACGCCGGAAAATGCGACAGAAGGTGTCGGGTTTTTGGTCGAGGATCGTGTCACCGGTCGGCGGACGTGGACCGGTGACACGGATAGACGGATAGACAGGGCCTCGATGCGCGAAACACCAGAAGATCTCAAAAGGCTCCAGGTCCTCCTGGACGCCTCCCTCTCCCGCTCCAACGCGCACCTCCGTTCGATCATCAACACCGAGAGGACGCTGACCGCAGAGCAACTCACCGGACTCCTCACCGGCATGTGCACCCTTGCCCTGTCCACCGTGACGGCCAAGGGCGAGCCGCGAATCAGTGGCGCGGACGGGCATTTCCTGCACGGCAAGTGGCACTTCGGCACGGCGCCCGGCGCCGCCAAGGCCCGCCACCTGGCCGCCCGCCCCGCCGTCAGCGTCGCGCACATGCGCGGGGAGGACTTGGGCGTGTTCACGCACGGCACGGTGGAGATCCTCAACCCCCGGAACGGCGAGCCGGCCGCGGACTGGCCGGACCTGCTCGCGTACTTCAAGGACTTCTACGGCGACGACGCCTTCGACTGGGACAACGACGTGGTCTACTACCGGCTGCACCCGCACTGGATGACCGCCTACGCCCCCGACGTCGCCAAGCTCACTGCCGCGTTGCACGATGGGGACGAAGGTTGACCGCGTTCGTACGGGACGTCGAGACCATCGAGGTGGTGGGGGCTCGTACCAACAATCTGCGGGACGTGTCGGTGAGCATCCCCAAAGGGCGGCTTGTCGCCTTCACCGGAGTGAGCGGCAGCGGCAAGACCTCGCTGGCCGTCGACACCCTGCACAACGAGGCGCAACTACGGTATCTGGAGGGGCTTTCGCCGTTCGTACGGCAGTACATCACCCAGCGCAACCGGCCGAAGGTCGACCGCATCCTGGGACTCGGCGCGACGCTCGCGGTCGACCAGCGCCGCCTGAACCGCAACCCCCGCTCCACGGTCGCGACGATCACCGGTATCGACGGGCACCTGGGGCTGCTGTACTCGCGCCTACCGGGAATCGGCGCTGACCCGGCGGCGGAGAGCGGAGACGGGCATCTGACGACCGCTCACTTCGACCGCAACACGCCGGAAGGGAGCTGTGCGGACTGCCACGGCGTGGGCGGGCGCTGGCAGGCGCAGGAGGACCTGGTCATCACCCACCCGGAGCTTCCGCTCTTCGAGGGGGCCTCGCCCTGGTACGCGAAGTGGCGGTCGGGAGAGCACGCGTTCGTACCGGCGCTCGCCGAGAAACGCGGCGTGGACCTCGGCCGGCCGTGGCAGTCGCTGCCTGAGGAGTTCCGCCGCTGTGTGCTGTACGGCACGGGTGACGAGAAGATCGAGGCGACCGTCGACATGTCCAGCAAAAAGGAGACGGTCTCGGTGACCTACACCTCGAGCCAGCCGCTGCGGGGCGCGCTCGCCGAGGTGGAGCGGGTGTTCGTGAACGCCCAGACCTCCAGCGCCAAGCAGCGCTACCTGCCGTACATGCGCAAGCAGCCGTGTGGCACCTGCGGCGGCAGCGGGTACGACCACGTGGCCCGGTCCGTGCGGCTCGGCGGGCTGGCCTTCCCCGACCTGCTCGAGGTGGACGTACGGGAGGTGCGCAGCTGGGCGAAGCGGGTGGCCGGCGACCTGGGCGCCCGGCAGCGCGAGGTGGGTGAGCCGCTGCTGCAGGACCTGGGCCGCAGGCTCGCCATCCTTGACCGGCTCGGCCTCGCCCATCTCCAGCTGTCCCGGAGCGCGGCGACGCTGTCCGGGGGTGAGTTGCAGCGAACCCGGCTCGCCGCGCAGCTCAGCACCGAGTTGAGCGGCATCATCTTCGTCCTGGACGAGCCCGGAACCGGGCTGCATCCGGCGGACAAGGCCCACCTGCTCGACATCGCCCTGGAGCTGCGCGCGGCCGGCAACACGGTGCTCCTGGTCGAGCACGACCCTGAGCTGATCGCCCGGGCCGACTGGGTGATCGACATGGGGCCCGGCGCGGGCCGCCTCGGCGGTGAGGTCCTGGTGTCGGGGCCGCCCGCCGACGCGGCCGCCCACCCGGAGTCGCTGACCGGCCGCTATCTGGCCGGCGAGGGGCCGCGGCTGCGCCGGACCCGCCGCCCGGTCGGGGATGACACCGGCTGGGTGGAGCTGCACGGCCTGCGTGCGCAGAACGTGGCCGCTGACCTGGTACGTTTCCCCGCCGGTCGGCTCACCTGCCTGACCGGGGTGAGCGGCAGCGGCAAGAGCAGCCTGCTCGGCGCGCTCGGGACGAGCGTGGAGGCCGCCCTGAACGGGACGGCGACCGACATGGTGCGGGAAGTGACCGGCCTCGCGGGGTTCGGCTGGGTCGCCGTCGTCGATCAGGAACCGCTCGGGCGGACGCCGAGGTCCAACCCGGCTACCTACAGCAAGGCGTTCGACATCGTCCGCAGGCTGTTCGCCGAAACCGGCGCGGCGCGGGGGCGCGGGGTCGATGCCTCCTGGTTCAGCTTCAACACCGCCGGTGGTGGCCGCTGCGAGATCTGCACCGGCTATGGCCGCAAGCTGGTTGACATGCACTTCCTGCCGGATGTGTGGGTGGTCTGCGACGCGTGCGAGGGCCGGCGCTACAAGCGGGAGGCTTTGGACATCAGGTATCAGGGGCTGGCCATCGATCAGGTGCTGGAGCTGACCGTCGCCGAGGCCGTGGAGCAGTTCTCCGAGCCCCGGCAGCTCGCAGAGACCCTGGGAGCCTTGAACCAGGTCGGGCTCGGCTATCTCCAACTCGGCCAGAGTGCCACAGAGCTGTCCGGCGGCGAGGCGCAGCGGCTGAAGCTGGCGTCCGCGATCCAACGCGGTGCGGCGAGCCGCAGGGCCGGCCTCGTCGTTCTCGACGAGCCCGTCTCGGGCCTGCACCCGTCCGACATCCAGCGGGTGGTGGACGCGCTCGATGTGCTGCTCGAATCGGGCAACACCGTCGTCGTGGCCGAGCACGACATCCCCGTGGCCGCGTCCGCGGACTGGGTGATCGACCTGGGGCCGGGGGCCGGGCCGAATGGAGGTGCGGTGATCGCGGAGGGCACCCCGGACGTCGTCGCGACGGCGGACACGCCGACCGCCGGCTTCTTCCGCCGGTACGCGGCGGGCCTGCCGCTCCTGGAGGGGCGATCTTGTTAGGTGTCCCCGGCCGCTCGTCGTGATCGGGTGGCTGTTGTCGGCTCCGTCGGCCCGCGATGAGGCCGCATACGTGGCCGGCGCGACGATGCCGGCGTTGCGGGGCTGGGAGCCTTGAATCCTCATCGGAAGGATCATTAGGCTCTCATCTGGTGCCTGCATTGGAGGTACGGTGGCCTCGGACCCAGCCCCCGAAATTGATCACATTTCGGCCGGATACGACCCCGATCCCGTGCTGTCGATGTCCTTGCATGCCGATGCCTACACCGATGTGAAGTGGTTCGACGTCGACCAGCGGGCGATCTTCGCGCGTACGTGGCAGTGGTTGTGCCATGTGGAGAAGCTGCGGGAGGCAGGCAGCTACGTGACGGGCACGGTGGCCGGCATGCCGATCGTCGCCGTCCGGGACGAGGCCGGTACGCTGCGGGCGTTCTACAACGTGTGCAAGCACCGGGCGCACGAACTACTGTCCGGTTCCGGCGTCCGGCGCAGCATCGTGTGCCCGTACCACGCCTGGAACTTCGACCTGACCGGCCGGCTGAGGCGAGCACGCAACACCGGTGCCATGCCGGGCTTCGACCCCTCCGCGGTGTGCCTGGATCAGATCCAGGTTGCCGAGTTCGGCGGCATGGTCTACGTCAACCTCGACCCTGGGGCGACCCCGCTGCCGGAGCAGGCCGGAGGCCTGGGGGCGGAGATCGAAGCGCGGGCGCCGGACGTGGCCAAGTTGACCCTCGCCCGCCGGCTCACGTACGACATCGCCTCCAACTGGAAGAACGTCGTCGACAACTTCCTGGAGTGCTACCACTGCCACGTGGCCCACAAGGACTTTGTGTCCCTGGTGGACATGAGCACCTACAAGGTCACCACGTACGGGATCTACTCCAGTCATATGGCCCAGGCGGGGAAGGCGGAGAACACCGCCTATGACGTGTCGGGGGCGACGGTCACCGAGCACGCGGTCTGGTGGCTGTGGCCCAACACCTGCCTGCTGCGCTATCCCGGCCGCGGAAACTTCATGGTGCTGCAGATCGTCCCTGACGGGCCGGAACGCACTCGCGAGATCTGGGACTTCTACCTGGAGACCGCGGAGCCGAACGAGGCCGAGCTGGACAGCATCCGCTACATCGACGAGGTTCTCCAGGTGGAGGACATCGCCTTGGTGGAGAGCGTGCAGCGCGGGATGCGCACTCCTGCCTTCACCCAGGGGAAGATCGTCTATAACCCCCAGGAGTCCGGGTTGTCCGAGCACGCGGTCCACCATTTCCACGGCCTCGTCCTCGACGCCTACCGACATGAGCTGGAACGAATCCAGCCCGTTCAGGAGCCCGATCGCGCATCGCCGGGCTGACCGGACCCTGGCCCAGCACGGGTCAGGCCGTGAGGGCGGCCGCGGCTTCCCGGTAGATGACGCTCGGGTCCTCGGACAGCCACGCCTTCACCTGGTGGCTCCAGGCGTCGGCGAGCACCTCTGGCCGGTGCGCCTCGATGCCGTCGAGGGCTGCCGCGACGATCGTCTCGGGGGCGGTCTTGTCGCCGTCGTACCAGGCCATCATGTCGGTGTCCGCGGCGCCGAGGTGCAGGCCAGTCACCAGAGTGCGCTGGTCGGCCAGCTCCAGGCGGACGCTGTTGGTGAGCGCCCACTCGGCGGCCTTGGCCGCGTGGTAGGCGCCCGCGCCGTTGAAGGCGAGCCACGAGATCGCCGACAGGACGTTGAGGATCGCTCCGTCGGCCAGTTGGGGCGCGAAGGCGCGGATCACGTTGAGGGTGCCGTAGAAGTGGGTGTCCATCTCGCGGCGGATCGTGTCCAGGTCGCCGGTGATGAGGTTCGCGCCGGTGGAGATGCCCGCGTTGTTGATGACGATCTTCACGTCGGGTGCCGCGGCGGCCGCGGCGGCGACCGACGCCGGGTCTGTGATGTCCAGGCGCAGCGGGATGACTCCTGGTACGTCAATGAGGTCGGGACGGCGGGCGGTGGCGTACACCTTGCCGGCGCCGCGGTCGAGGAGGGAAAGGACGAATTGCCGGCCGAGGCCCCGGTTGGCGCCGGTGACCAGCACATGTGCTCCGTTGATCTGCATACCGGATAGGTTAAAACCTGACGTTGACGTCAGAGGCAAGTGTTGTGATGGAGGTCACGATGCGTATCGGCGAGTTGGCGGCGCGGTCGGGCGTCAGTGTGCGGGCCTTGCGTTACTACGAGGAGCAGGGGTTGCTGGAGGCGGGCCGGAGCGGCTCCGGGCAGCGTCATTATCCCGAAGCGGCGGCCGACCGCGTTCAGCTGATCCAGATGCTCTACTCCGCCGGCCTGTCCAGCCGGACCATCGCCGAGCTGCTGCCCTGCGTCGATGCCAAGGTCAGCACCCCCGAATCGCGGGCCCGGCTGGCCGCCGAGCGTGATCGCATCGATGCCCAGATCGCCGCGTTGACCCGCACCCGTGACCAGCTGGACGCGGTCATCGCCTTCGCCGGAAGCCCGGCCAGCGGCTGCGCGTGGATCGCGGACGGAGACGTCGCCGCGCAGGTGAGCCACTCCGCGGCGTCATGATCGTACGGACGCTCGTCACAACGGGCGCAGGTGCTCGATCGTGACGCGGTGCTGCTCGGTCAGCCGCTGGGCGATCAACGAGCCTCCGGCAGTGCGGTCCTGCCGGAGGCGGCGAGGTCGCATCACGCGACGGCGGTTCCCTCAAGCTCGACCATCAGGTCGGGGATCGCCAGCCGCGTCACCCCGAGCATCGTGGTGGACGGCGCCACCCCGGCGGCGCCCAACCGCGACGCCAGCACGCCGTAGTGCTCGAAGAGCCGATCGACGTCGGTGGTGTAGACGTTGAGCCGGACGAGGTTCGCGAGGGACATGCCGGCCTCGCCGAGCACGGCCTCCAGGTTGTCGAGGCTCAGCGCCAGCTGCGCCGCCATGTCCTCGGCGTGCCGGGGCTTGCCGTCGCCGCTCATCGCGGTCTGCCCGGAGCAGTACAGCGTCCGGGTGTGCCCGGAGACGATCTCACCCTGGTTGTAGCCCATCTCCACCGACCACGCCCACGGGTTGACCGCCGTTCGCTCCATTGCCACATCAGCTCCATTCGATTGATGCACGTAGATCGGCTCGGTAGCCGTCATCTTCTGGGTCGCGCTGATGAGCCTCCCAACAAATCACGACATCCTGTGTCGTGTATCCCTTGTAATGTTTCCGTGTGCGTGCCGACCGGTTGGTCTCGCTGGTGCTGCTGCTGCGGCAGCACGGTCGGCTGTCCGCGGTCGCGCTGGCCCGCGAGCTGGAGGTATCCACCCGCACCGTGCTGCGCGACATCGAGGCGCTGTCCTCAGCCGGCGTCCCGGTCTATGCCGAACGCGGCCGGCACGGCGGTTTCGCGTTGTTGCCCGGCTTCCGGACCGAGCTCACCGGGCTGAACCACGACGAGGCCCTTGCCCTGCTGATCGCCGGATCGCGGCGCGGCGCGCAGGCGTTCGGCCTCGGCTCGGCGCTCGCTTCGGCGATGCTCAAGGTGGTTGACGCGCTGCCCGAAAGCTATCGGGACACCGCGGCCGGCGCGGCCGAGCGATTGCTCATCGACCCGGAGACCGACCTCCTCTCGCGTCGGCTGGTCGCCGAGGAGGTGCCCGACACCGTGGTGGCCGAGGTCCGGCGCGCGGTGCTCGCCGGACACAAGCTGCGCATCCACTACGCGGCTGTGGACCAGAGCCCGAAGTGGCGCACGGTGGACCCGATCGGCCTGGTCACCGTACGCGACCAGGGCTACCTGCTGGCCACGAGGTCTGGCGCGGAGCGCACCTACCGGCTGTCCCGGGTCCTGGCCGCCCAGGAACTCGACGAACCCGCGCAGCGACCGGACCGGGTCGATCTGGACCGGGCCTGGCAGGAACGCAGCACGCGGTTCCGGACCGGCGGCGACCAGGTCACCGTGCTGCTACGGGTGAACCCGGCGCGGCGGGAGGACCTGCTGGGCACCGCGCTGGCCGTCCGCGCCGAGGAAGCCGACTCAGACGGCTGGCTGCGGATGGAGGTGGCCTTCCAAGATTCGAGACACGCCGAATGGGCGCTGTGGCAGCTCAGCACGAACGCGGAAGCCCTGTCCCCGCAGTGGTTGCGCGACTCCTTGCGTAACCGGGCCACCGCGCTCGCCACCCGCTACGGAGTGTCGTCCTGAGAGCTCGCCGGTCTCCGACGCGATTACGTCGAGCGGCTTGCCGCTCTCCGGCACGCAGGCTCCGCGTCAGGCTGCCGCCGGAGAGCGGTAAGCAGGCTTCGCGTCAGGCTGCCGCCGGAGAGCGGTAAGCAGGCTTCGCGTCAGGCTGCCGCCGGAGAGCGGTAAGCAGGCTTCGCGTCAGGCTGCCGCCGGACGGAGGACGCAGAACTCGTTGCCCTCCGGGTCGGCGAGGACCATCCACGGGACGTCGCCCTGGCCGACGTCGGCGAGCGTCGCGCCGAGCGTCTGCAGCCGGGCCACCTCCGCCGCCTGATCCTCACCGCGGTACGGCAGCAGGTCGAGATGGACGCGGTTCCACACGGTCTTCGCACCGGGCGCCGTGCGGAGGAACTCAAGATACGGCCCGACACCCTTGGCGGAGCGCAGCCGCGCGTGATCGTCGGTCACCTCGTGCACGGTCCAGTCCATCGCCTCGCCCCAGAACCGGGCCATGGCCCGCGGGTCCGCGCAGTCGACCACCACCGCGGCGATCGGCCCGGTGTCCCGGTAGATCTCCCGAGGCTCCAGCACGCAGAACACGTTGCCCTCCGGGTCGGCCAGCACCGTCCACGGGACGTCACCCTGGCCCACATCGGCGGGCGTCGCACCGAGCTCCTTCAGGCGCGCGACCAACTCCGTCTGATGGGCCGCAGAGGTGGTGGCGAGATCGATGTGCACGCGGTACTTCACCGATTCGGGGTCCGGGACGGTGACGACATCGACGCAGACGGCGACGGGGTCCGGCCAGACGAAACCGATGGGCTCGACGTTGGTCACACCGGGTCCCTCGCTGGAAACACCCCAGCCGAGCGCCTCCGCCCAGAACCGGCCGAGCGCCGAGTCATCCCGAGCCTTGAAATTCACCTGAACGAATTGCAGCCCCATGGCGCCCACCCTATGCCCACCAAATACCGGCGGTAGCGGGCAGGCCGGGGACTTCTCCGAGCGGCCGAAGGCTCTGGGCGGGCGGAAACGGGGACCCGCGGAGCGTTCGCGAACCGAGCCGCCCGCGTAAGTGACCGCCTCAGACGATCTTGGCCGTACGTGAGCTCATGTACCGCCTCATCACCCGGTCTGAGCTGGTGTTTCCCGTCATCGGATCACCTGTCAAACGGCGCGTACGCCCGTCCGGAAAAGCCTGTCGAACAGGCTGACAACACCGATCTTCTACCGGACACGCGAGCGAACCGAAACGTTGGATCCCGCCACACCGGAATCGCCCCAGCCCCTGAACCAGGAGTAACGATGAAGCTGCCCTCACGCGCCGCCGCCCTCATGGCGGCCGTCCTGTTCACTTCGCTGACGGGAGTGTCCGAGGCGTCGGCGGCGACACAGACGGCTGACGCTGAGGCCCTTCCGAGCGTGAACATGGAAGCCACCGTCAAGGCGGCCCAGATCGACCCGCGGCGTCCCGACAATACGCTGACTCCGGGCGCCAAGGCCAGCGTGCTCCTCGTTGAGGAGGCGCTGCGTGACGGACGCTTTCTCGACGCGAAGTGGGTGGACGGCTACTTCGGCTCCACAACGGTCACCGCCTACGCGAAGTACCAGAAGTCGCTCGGCCTCAGTGGTCTCGACGCCAACGGCCTGCCGGGCAAGACGTCGCTCACCAAGCTCGGTGCCGGCCGCTTCAAGGTCACCGGCGTCATCGACCCGGGCGCCCGGGTTTCCACCGGCGGTTTCGTCATCAACGCTCGCACACGAAACATGCTGGCGGAGGCCAAGCGGCTGCTCGGCCGCGACCTCAAGCTGGATCAGGGCTCGTACAACCCCGGCGGCGACCCCACGTCCGCGGGCACCCACGACGGCGGGGGCGTCGTCGACATCTCGGTCAAGGGGATGAATTCCGCCACCCGCACCGCGACCGTCCGCGCGTTGCGCCTCGTCGGCTTCGCCGCATGGCTGCGTAACCCCCAGCAGGACGACTGGCCGTGGCACATCCACGCCACCGCCATCAACGACACCAGCCTCTCCGGCCAGGCCCAGCACCAGATCGGTGACTACTACCTCGGCCTGAACGGGCTCGCCGGCCGCGGCCCGGACGACGGCCCGAAGGTGACCATCCGTACCTGGGAGGAGTACCAGCGCCGCTGACTCCTCCATCCGAAACCCAGACTCCGCACAGAGAAAAGGAACAGCACATGAGAACGCTCACCAGGATCCTCACCGCGACGACCGCAGCGATGGCACTCAGCGGGACGGTCCTCGCCACCGCATCGCCCGCCTCGGCCGCAAGCCGCGACGGCGTCTGCGATACCGGCGAGTTCTGCTACTACTTCAACAGCAACAACCAAGGGTCGCTCTCCGACTTCACCGGATCGATCGACGACTACGCCACCACCCAGCCCACCTGCTACGACTTCAAGGGCCCCGGCGACGGCAAGGGCAAATGCATCAAGAACGCCGCCGCCTCCGTCTGGAACCGCAGCAGCAAAACCGTCCGCGTCTACTTCAACAGCGGCCACACCGGCACCTACCAGGACTTCGCCGCAGGCGCCAAGGGCAACCTGAACGCCACCCTCAAGAACCAGAACGCCTCGCACCAGTTCAGCCCGTCGTCATCGCCGTCGCGCAGCAACATGTCGACCTCGCTCTACAAGGCCAGCGCCACGATCACCTGCGGCTTCGACGGTTACACCTCCACCTCCGGCCGGCACGAAGGCATCGACATCGCCCGCGGCATCGGCTCGAATGTCTACAACCTGGTGGCCGGCAAGGTCATCAACGTCGTACGCGGCTCCACCGGCAGGGCGGGACTTTCCACGATCGCCGTCTACAACGCCGCAGCGAACAAGACGGTGATCTACCTGCACTCCGCTCCGCTGTCCTCCCTGCGCGTGGGCCAGCAGGTCAGCCGCGGCCAGGTCATCGCCACCGAGTCGTGGCACGGGGTGTCGAGCCGTTCATCCGCGCACACCCACGTCGAGATGCGTCTCGGACAGCAGACGCGTGCGGCCAAGAGCGTCGGCGACCCGCACCTGGAGAACCCGAACCCGACCTCGTTCTGGAACTCCCAGGGCTACACCGTCCGATAACGCTCCGCGGCCACCGACAAGATGAGGAAGACCACTGTGCCTTTACGAACTGTCCGGCTGATCTCGCGGCTCGCGGCCGCGGCGACCGCCGTGATGGCGCTCGGCGGGACGGTCCTCGCCACCGCATCGCCCGCCTCGGCCGCAAGCCGCGACGGCGTCTGCGATACCGGCGAATTCTGCTACTACTTCAACAGCAACAACCAGGGATCGCTCTCCGACTTCACCGGATCGATCGACGACTACGCCACCACCCAGCCCACCTGCTACGACTTCAAGGGCCCCGGCGACGGCAAGGGCAAATGCGTCAAGAACGCCGCCGCCTCCGTCTGGAACCGCAGCAGCAAAACCGTCCGCGTCTACTTCAACAGCGGCCACACCGGCACATACCAGGACTTCGCCGCAGGCGCCAAGGGCAACCTGAACGCCACCCTCAAGAACCAGAACGCCTCGCACCAGTTCCTGAGCTCCACATCGCCGACGCCGACCGGGTGCAAGACCGACGGCACGGACACCAAGCTGCCCACGACGATCCTCGTGTACCGCAAGTCCCTCGATCGCGTGGAGCGGGTGGAGTTCAAGACCTACGTCAAGAACGTCCTGCCCAACGAGTGGGTGTCGAGCTGGCCGAGCGAGTCCCTCAAGGCCGGGGCGATGGCCGTGAAGAACTTCGGCTGGTACTGGGCGCTGCACTCCAACCGCAAGACGGCAGACGGCCGGTGCTTCGACGTCTACGACCACACGTCGAGCCAGGTGTACAAGCCCGGCTCAGCGAAGGCGGTGACGAGCGCCGCGGTGGACGCGACCTGGGGCACCCGGCTGACTCGCAGCGGGAAGATCTTCCGTGCCCAGTACTGCTCTACGACGACGGCCTGCGGTAATTGGGTCGACGGCGACTGGATGTCGCAGTACGGCTCTCGCGATAAGGCCAGAGCGGGCTGGAGCTACTCCAGGATCCTCCAGAACTACTACACAGGGATCGCTCTCGGCTCCTGACTCCCCTGAGACCGTCCGACTCCGGTTCCCCGGCGTGCCACGCACGTCGGGGAATCAGAGTGCGTCGACGATGATCTGGAAGTTGATCGGCCGGCTTCCGGGGAACACGACCGCTCCCGAAGCGTCCACCATCTTGAATCGCACGTAGCACAAGCCGGGCTTCTTGGGCGTGGTGATGTCGGTCCGGATGTCGACCGTCTCGCCAGGTTGCGTGTCCTTGATCGGCACGTCGGAGATGGTCTGGCAATGGTCAGCCTGCTGCGTGGGGTCGAGGCGCCGCAGCGAATATCCCTTCCACGGCACGGTCCCGGCGTTCTTGAGCCGCCATACCTTGGTCATGGTCTTGCCGGGGCCGACGCGCGTGCAGTCGGGCAGCGTGACGTCCTCGATGAACGCGGCCGCGTCACCCTTGTACAACGGCGGGGACCAAGGCGGGTTGGTCGAACGCACCGGGCAGTCGGCTGGGGCCAGCGCGGCGATCGACGGGCTGCCGGTCGGGTTCGGGCTGTTCACCTCGGGCTCGGAGCCGCGATTGACGACGACCACGACGAGGACCGCTGCCCCCACGACGACAGCCGCTGCCGCGAACGCGGCCACGCTGGTGAGCCGTAATCGTCCGCTGCTCCTCGGTGCGAGAAGCAGAGGCTGGATGTCGCCCGCGAGCTCGTCGGACGGTGGCCGCGGCGTAGGCACGGATGCCGTGGTCTCGCCGACCAACCGGGGCACTTGCATAGTACGAAGCTCCGTGGCGGACACTGCGAGTCCACCGGACAGACCGTCCACCGAGGTGTCCACGCGGATCGCGGGATCCCCGGCGCTCGTCGATCTGACCGCCTGGTTCGCCCTCTCCCAGAGTTCGCGATACGCGGCCGGGTCCGCGTTACACACCTTGACGAATTCGACGGTGGTCTCCCAACTCGGGAGCCGGTTACCCTTCGTGGCTTCATGCAACGTCGTGTGAGAAATCGCCCCTGACCGGCCGGACATCTCACGGAATGGTGGGTTGCCGACCGCGTTGCGTAACTCCCGCAGCGTCGCCGCAAAGTCCTCGATTATCTCCGCCCGTGCACGCCTGTCGTCCACCGTGTGAAGGTAACAGCACTCACGGTCGTCACTCAACTCGAACCGGAATCGGTGCGAAGCCGGGCGAGATGAGCGCGCAAAAGGCCGTACGGCTCATCCCGCCGCGACTTGAAGTGGCCGCTGACCAGGCCTTACAGGCCCGCATCCCGATCGAACACGACGAAGGGAGACCGAGCCTCCGCCCCACCCAATAATGCTGGATATAGGGACACCACGTTGACCGGAACGCCCTTAACCGAGCCGGTCTCGGCGACGTATGTTCAGGTCGATGATTCGTGCGGAGTCCGTGGCCAGGGGCCGGAATATTACGCAACGGAGCGGCTCGGTCACGGCTTTTGAATACGGTGTGGCAGCCGGGATAATTTCTGTCGGCTTTTAATCCGCGGCGCGTTCCCCCGTTGCCGTATGCGCTCAAATCACCCGTCTGCTGCGACGGGCCATGGCGAAGGCAACGAGCACGAGCAGCGACGATCCGCCCCAGTAGAGGAAGTCGCGAGTGCTGTGCCAGGTCAGGTCGCCGCCACCGAACTGGAAGAGAGCGAGGCCGGTCCAGACATAGATGGCACCTGCCAGCGCCCAGCGCGCGTCCCGCGCCGCCATTGTCGCCCACGCCGCCCAGCCGCGGATCGATGGAGTCCATCCCTGGGGCAGCACGCCGAACACGACCAGGGACAGGGGCAGCGCCAACCGTACCCGGCCTCGGGCGATCAGGACCGTCAGGATGATCGCCTCTGCGAACCACATCGGCTTGTCGGGCAGCGGGTTCACCGTGCGGGCCAGTTGGAACACCGTCAGCACGAACAGCGCGAGGGTCTTGACTACGGGCTGTTCAACCACCATGACCGCGCGTTTCCCCGAGCCGGACCTCGTGCCGGACCCCCGTTGAGCGAAGCGTCCAAGGTAGGAGGGCCTTTGTAGCTCTTTTGGATGTTCTTTGTACGCGGGGCTCCCAATCTTGATCACCGGCAAGGGCGCTACGCAAAGTCAGCAGTCAAGATTCGCGCGCCGTCCGAGGGCATCGCCCCTCCGGTGCGCGCAGAAAGGTATCCGCATGAGAACCAGAGGGGTGCTTACGGCCGGGCTCGCCCTGCTCTTCAGCCTCACGACGGGCCCGATCGCGACGGC
>NZ_JBSFTC010000026.1:0-73800 GCF_053590415.1 Nonomuraea sp. NPDC003201 | reverse complement strand
GCCCGCAGGGCGGGCCGCCGGCCGCACAGGCTCAGTCGAGGCCGCGGCGGACGAGCAGCGGCCGGATGCTGGGCTCGCGCCCGCGGAAGTTGCGGAACGCGGTCAGCGGGTCGAGGCTGCCGCCTCGGGAGAGCAGCTCGCGGCGGAAGTGGTCACCGTTGGCCCTGGTGAGCCCGCCGTTCTCCTTGAACCACTCCACGCTCTCCGCGTCGAGCACCTCGCTCCAGATGTAGGAGTAGTAGCCGGCGCTGTAGCCGCCGGAGAAGATGTGGGCGAAGTAGTTGGTCCTGTAACGCGGCCCGACCTGTGGCACGGCGATCTGGGCGGCCTCCAGGGCCGCGGACTCGAACGCCTCGGGGTCGGCCACCGTCTCTCCGGACGCCAGCTTGTGCCAGGCCCAGTCGAGCAGGGTCGCGGCGAGATATTCGACGGTCTTGAAGCCCTGGTTGAACTTCTCCGCCGCCTGCAGCTTCTCCACCAGCTCGGCCGGCATCGGCTCGCCCGTCTCGTGGTGCTTGGCGTAGTTGGCCAGCACCTCGGGCCAGGTCACCCACATCTCGTTGACCTGTGACGGGTACTCGACGAAGTCGCGCGGCACGTGGGTGCCCGACACGCGCGGGAAGCGCACCTGGGAGAACAGCCCGTGCAGCGCGTGCCCGAACTCGTGGAAGGCCGTGTTGACCTCGTCGTACGTCAGCAGCGTCGGCCCCGAGGCCGGCTTGGTGACGTTGAGGTTGTTGATGACCACCGGCAGCTGCCCGAACAGGAACGACTGGTCGACCAGGTTGTTCATCCACGCGCCGCCGCGCTTGGTCTCCCTCGCGTACGGGTCGAGCACGAACAGCCCCAGGCGGCTCCCGTCCTCGTCGAACACCTCGTACACCGTCACGTCGGGGTGGTATCCGCCCAGATCGGGCCGCTCGGTGAAGGTGAGGCCGTACAGCTTCCCGGCCGCGAAGAAGATGCCGTCACGGTAGACGCGGTCGAGCTCGAAGTACGGCCGCATCTCGGCGGCGTCGAAGTCGTAGCGGGCCTGGCGCACCTTCTCGGAGTAGTACGACCAGTCCCACGGCTCGATGTCGAACCCGGCCTGCTCCGACAGCGCCTCGGCCTCCTTGCGCGCGTTGCGCACGGCGGGGGCGACGAGCTGGCCGAGCATCTCCTCGACCGCCTCGACGGTCTTGGCCGTCTGGTCGGCCACCACGTACGCCGCGTGGCTGGAGAACCCGAGCAGCGCCGCCCGCTCGGCCCGCAGCGCCGCCATCCTGGCCGCCAGTTCGAAGTTGCCGGGCGCCCGCCCGACGCTCAGCTCGTACAGCCTGCGGCGCACGTCGCGGTCGGTGAGCTGGGCCAGGCCCGGCTGGACGGTGAAGTTGAGCAGCGGCAGGACGTACTTGCCGTCCTTGAGCAGCGACTCGATCTTGGCCTGGTCGAAGCCGTCGAGCTCCTTGGGGTCCGACACCACCAGCGCCGACTCCGTCGAGGCCTTCAGCAGCGTCTGCGCGAACTCCGTCGAGAGCTTCGACAGCTCCTCGTTGAGCTGCCGGAGCCGGTCCTGGTCCGGCTCCGACAGGTCGGCGCCCGCCCTGATGAAGTCCTCCCGGTACTTCTCCAGCAGCCAGGCCTCCTCCGGATCCTCCGTGGACACCTGCTTGATGCGCGCCCACAGCGCCCGGTTCAGCCGGATCGCGTCGCCGTGCCTGGTCAGCTGGGGAGAGATCTCCTTCTCGATCTCCATGATGCCGTCGGTGGTGTTGGAGGCGGCGATGCTGAAGAAGACCGTGGCCGTGCGGTCGAGAATCCGTCCCGACCGCTCGAGCGCGGCGATCGTGTTGTCGAACGTCGGCGCCTCGGTGCTGCCTGCGATCGCGCCGACCTCCGCCAGCTGCTCCGCCATGCCGCGCTCGAACGCGGGCAGGTAGTGCTCCTCGCGGACGTCGGCGAAGGGCGGCAGTTCGTACGGCAGGTCGCTAGGGGTGAAGAACGGGTTACCGGCCAACGGTGGGGCTCCTCCACGTGGTGTTTTGTCCTCTTCAGCTTGGCACGTGAGGGCCGCTGCTGTGGGCGCTGGAGGGTTCGTTGGCTATTCGTTTTGGTCTTACCCCCAGAGCTGGGCTATTCTTTCGGACGTCGCCGAGAGCGGCCCCCAGGGGTCGTAAGCGGTGGGGTATGGTGTAATTGGCAGCACGACTGATTCTGGTTCAGTTAGTCTAGGTTCGAGTCCTGGTACCCCAGCTTTATCATTTCGCCAGTTTGTGCAGGATTTCGGTAATCAGCCGGTACGTTCTCGCCGTCGGCGCATGCGAAGCCTCCACTGAGTAGACCTTGAACGTGTTGCCTGGCGTGGCCGCATCCGCTTCCTTGATCATCCGGTCCTGCAGTGCGAGCGGGATCACTCTGTCCCGCGTGTGCCTGATGTAGACGCGCGGCACCCGTCCCCACGCCTCCTTGCGCCCCCGAGCGTCGGCGCTCCCCACCAGGAGACTCTCATCCGGCAGCAACGTGTTCAGCATGGCCAGGAGCTCGCCCTCGCTCGCCTCCGCCATGAACGCCGTCTTGACCGCGTCCAGAAACTTCCTGTCGTTGGTCCGCCAGTTCATGCGGATCGCGCCGATCACCCTGGGGTCGGCGATGATGCCCGCCGCCACGCTGCCCGCCAGGCTCTCCTTGCCCTCCGGCGTCCCCAGATAGTCGTTGGGCGAGCTCAGCTTCGTGCAGCAGAACGCGGTGTCGTAGACGAGCAGGTCGATCAGGTCGGGCACCGCGTCGGCCGCCTTCGTGATGGTCGCGCCGCCCAGGCTGCCGCCCACCAGGATCACCGGGCCGTGGCCGGAGACCCGGCGCACGGCGTCCACCGTGGCCTCGACATAGTCGTCCAGCGTGACCCCCGCCACCGGCGACGGCAGCGTGGCCAGCTTCTCCAGGTCCTGCGGGGTCTGGTAGGCGAGGTGAAACTGCTCCTCGGGGCCGTGCCCCGGCAGTGCCACGCCCACGGTGCGGTGGCCGCGCAGCGTCAGCTCGGAGTCGCCGCTGGCCGAGCCGTTCGCGCCGGTCACGAAGACGTACGTGGTCACTTCCCGCCTCGGCTTGGCGGCCTGGGCGCCCACGGCGCCCGCGCCCGCGACGGCGGCGTACTGAAACATGTCCCTACGGGTCGGAAAGCTCATGACTCGATGTTCGCCCAGCTCAGAGCTGGTGCACATCGCCTGCCCGGCTCGTCGTGCGGTGGACGTCCGGCATCCACCGATCGGTTGACGCCATGCCAGGCTTGACCCCATGAGCTGGCTCGACGGGCGCGAACGCGGGGCCTTTCTGTTCCTCGCCTACGGACTGCTGGGGATCTCCTCGACCGCGGCCGCCCTCGCGGACGTGCCCTGGCCCCTCCTCCGCTGGCTGGCCGGCCCCTTGCCGGCCTGGCTCGCCGAAACGGCAGGCCCGGGGTGGGCGGCGACGGGCGGCCTCCCGACGGCGGCGGGCGGCGGTCCTGCGGCGGCGTGGACGGCGGTCGCCGGGTCGTGGTCCGGCGGGCCGGCCGCCGACTTCGGCCCCGGCCCGGCGGCGTTCGCGCCGTGGTGGCCGGCGGTCGCGCTGGCCGCGGCGGTGTGGGTGGCCCCGATCGGCTGGCTCCACCCCCGCAGGGACGCGCGCCGCGCGCTCGTCGTGGGCCACTTCCTCGTGCTGATCGCGCTCGCCGCCGCGCTGACGGCCGCGAGCCCCGCCTTCATCGTGTTCGCCTCGATCGGCTACCCGCTGGCCAGCGCCCTGCTCCCGGCCCGGCTGACCATGGCGGGCGTGACGCTCACCGCCATCGTCATCGTGACGGCCCAGGCGGGCCCGGGCGCCCGGGGCACCCTGCTCACCGTGATCGCGGGCGTGGCGCTGCCGCTGGTCGTGGCCGGCTGGTACGTCTCCGGCGAGCACGACAAGCGCCGCCGCCTGGTCGCGCGCCTGCGCGCCGCCATGGCCGAGAACGCCTCCCTCAACGCCCGGCTCCTCGACCAGGCCAGGCGAGCGGGCGTGCTCGACGAGCGGCACCGCGTGGCGGGCGAGATCCACGACACGGTCGCCCAGGACCTCGTCGCCCTGATCGGCCAGCTCAACGCCGCTGACCGCACCTCCCGGGCCGAGACCCGCCGCCGCCACCTCGACCAGGCCGCCGAGCTGGCTCACCGCAGCCTCTCCGAGGCCCGCCGGTCCGTACGCGCCCTGCGCCCGGAGCCGCTGGAGACCTCGAAGCTCCCGGACGCGATCACCGACCTGGCCGAGTCGTGGTCGCGGTCGGCCGGCGTCGACCTGACCCTCGAGATCACCGGCACCCCGGTCGCCCTGGCCGCCCCCATCGAGGACACGCTGTTCCGCGTGGCCCAGGAGGCCCTGGCCAACGTCGCCAAGCACGCCAGAGCCTCCAGGACGGGCCTGACCCTGTCGTACACGGACGAAACCGTCCTCCTCGACATTCGAGACGACGGCGCCGGTTTCGCCTCGCAGGAGCCCGCTGACGGCTTCGGCGTCGACGGAATGCGCCAACGCGTCCGCGCCGTCGGCGGCACCCTCCACCTCGAGTCCACCCCCGGCCAGGGCACCGCCGTAGCCGCCGCCATCCCCGCGATCCCCGCCGAGGACGACCTTCCATGATCCGCGAGCCGGCCACGGCCACCACCCGGGAGCGGCAGCCGCCCCCTGCTCCCCTCCACTCCCTCTTTCCCAAAGGCGGAAGAGGCGCCTCGCGCCCTGATCATCGGACGTGTGGCCAGTCGACCCAAGGAGGGGTGATCGATGAGACCCTGACGAGGGACGGGTGCCGGCCGGAAGGGGAGAGATGCGGCTGAGGCTGCTGATAGCGGACGATCACCCCATCGTGCGCGACGGCCTGCGCGCGGCACTCGGCGGCGAGCCCGACCTCGAGATCGTCGGCGAGGCGGCCGACGGCGCGGAGGCCGTACGCCTGGCCGCCGAGCTCGAGCCCGACATCGTCCTCATGGACCTGCGCATGCCCGGGATGGACGGCGTCACCGCCATCCGCCGCCTCAGCGGCACGGGCCCGCGGGTGCTGGTCCTGACCACGTTCGACACCGACGTCCTGCCCGCCCTCGAAGCGGGCGCCGCCGGCTACCTGCTGAAGGACGCTCCGCCGGAGGAGCTGGTGCGCGCCGTCCGAGCCACCCACCGGGGCGAGACCGTCCTCGCCCCCGCCGTGGCCGGCCGGCTCGCGGCGGCCCTCCGCAAGCCCACCAGGGGCAGGCTCAGCAAACGGGAGCTGGAGGTGCTGCGCCTGGTGGCCGGGGGAGCGACGAACAAGGTGGCGGCGGCGAGCCTGTTCATCAGCGAGGCCAGCGTCAAGACTCACCTCCTGCACATCTACGCCAAGCTCGACGTCCGCGACCGCGCCTCCGCCGTGGCCGAGGCCTACCGCCGCGGCCTCCTCACCGACTGACAGTGGTGATGGAGATGAGCGCCTCCCCGGCCAGGGTTTGACCCACCGACTGGCAGCGGGAGAGGGCCGGGAGGGTGGAGTCACGGCAGTGGTTTGGGTAGAGTCCGCCCGACTTATGGATGAGTTTCGTATTCGCACGGGCAACTTCCCGCGCCTCGTCGCCCCGTTCGTCGCTCCGCTCGCCCTCTTCTTCGTCGTCTGCCTGCTCCTCGGCGCCATCTTCACCGGCAGCACCCCGCTGGGCGCCCTCATCGGGGCGCTGGCCACCGCTGGCCTTCTGGCCGTGCTCGTGGCCAAGCACCGCCGCCTGACCACCGGCACCGTCGTCCGCTTCTCCGCCGACGGCGTGGAGCTGACCGACTCGTACGGCTTCCGCGTCCACCTCCGCTGGCCCGACATCACCAGGATCGACGTCGTGGACACCCAACTGGCCAGCCCCAGGCGCATCGGCCGTCCGGGCGGCGTGCGGGTGCGGGTGGAGCCGCTGCGTTCGGTGGGGCTCGTCGGGTGGGGCGAACGTACGGTGCCGCCTCGGGTGCCGGGCTGGATGCGCGAGCGGCTGGCCCGTGTCCCCGTGGACCCGGTCACCGGCCGGCCGGAGGTGGCGATCCCGCTCGGGGAGTTCGACCCGCTGTGGGAAGGCGGGGCGATGGGGGCTTGGGTACGCCGCCACAGGCCCGACCTGATGGGCCGTTAAGCAGTTTGGAGTGGTCTCCGGGGTGCGGTAGAGTTACCTGCGTTGCCGGGGAGATCCCGGCACCAGCAGCTTGTGGACAGGGTCCCGTCGTCTAGTGGCCCAGGACGCCGCCCTCTCAAGGCGGTAGCGCCGGTTCGAATCCGGTCGGGACTACCACTGTCACAAGCCCGCGAAGGTCCCGTCGTCTAGTGGCCCAGGACGCCGCCCTCTCAAGGCGGTAGCGCCGGTTCGAATCCGGTCGGGACTACGTCTATCACCCTCGCTCCGGCGCTCACAGCCCGGAGCGTTTCTGTTTTCCAGCCCCGCCTACCGCGCAACCGTCTCCCTGGACCCACCCACGTGCAGCGGCCCGCCGACCCGAGGCGTCCGGCCGCGTATGGTGGCTACCGACCCCAAGCTTCCGGCCCCGTTCGATGGGCGCCCATTGTGGAGTCCGAGGCCCACGGAGCCTGGCCGCGTGCGGTGCTTGCTCGCCCAAGGCCTCCGGCCCTTGCGGCGGGTGGGGCTCGTCGTGAGCGTAAAGGCCCCAGGAGGCCAGGCCGCGTGTGGTGGGTGGCTCGCCTGAGAAGAGAGGGGAGCGGAAAGGCCCCCGCCGAGTGGCGAGGGCCTCCATGGAGCGGTGGTTACACGGAGCGGGCCTTGAAGAGCGCGCGGCGGGCCGCCTTGGCGACCTGCTTGTCCGGGTGGACCTGGGAGATCAGGTCCAGCAGCTCCTCCACGTGCGCGTGCGGAATCCGCCAGATCGCCTCGAGCAGGTTGTTGACCATCTCCGGCCCGATGTCCCGCAGGCTGCTCACGAACTCGGAACGCCCCAGCCCGGCCGAGATCGTCCACATGTCCAGGATCAGCCAGTGGGTGTCGTCCTGGGTGGGCTCGGGAGCCCCCTCGACCTCCAGTTGGCTCAGGTGCGTGGCCGCGTAGGGCCGGAGCGAGCCCTGTTTGAGTGCCGCCTGCCAGGCCGGGATGGCGGCCTCGCCCAGGGTGCCGACCACGCTGGCCGCCTGCACCCTGATCAGCGCGTCGCTCTCGTCCTCGGCGGCAGCCTCCAGCAGCTCCTCGGCCGCCTTGCCCGGCTCCCGGAGCCGCATCCAGGCCGCGAACTCCGCGTCGGCCTCCTCCTCGGGCAGCTCGGCGCTGAGCGCCAGCAGCTCGTGGGCGCTCATGGACTCGATCGCGGGCCGCGCGTCCACTTCGATGTCGGCGTCGTCCACCAGGTGGACGACCCCCTCGGTGCCGAGCGGCGTGAGGCGGATGGCGCTGCCGTCGACCTCGACCATGCCGTACCCGACGAGCCAGTCGATCGCGGGGGCCAGCGGTTCGCCTGCCGCCTCCCACGCGTCCGAGCCCAGCTCGTCGAGGTCGGCGGCGGACTCGGCCAGGTCCTGCGCCAGGTCGTCGAGCTCGCGCGAGCCGCCCGCCAGCAGCAGCCTGACCAGCAGGCCCCGGGTCAGGCCCGCCAGCGCCATCGTGAGGTCTTCGTCGCTCAGCTCCGGGTCGCCGTAGTCGACGGAGTGGAGCCCGAGCATCCAGGCGTCGAGCACGTCCTCGTCGTCGTCGAACGGCCACTCGGAGGTGTCGTCCTGCACCGCGACCGTGTTGCCCTCGCCGGGCTGGAGGAACTCCAGGTCCACGGCCAGGTTCCAGATGTTCCAGAGCTGCGGGACGACCTCGGCGATCGGGCCGTCGGTGTCGGGCCTGGGCAGCCCGACGACCGCCAGCGCCTCCTCCACCTCGGCGTCGGTGAGCAGGGTGTCCTCGCCCACCCGGCGGCCGGAACCCACCCAGAGGGCGAGGTCGCGGGCCTTGGCCACCAGCGGCGCCTGACGGGCCGCCGCGGCGAGCTCCGAGTCGGGCCGCAGCCTGATCGTGTCGAGTTCGGCGAGGTCGTCCGCGAACGGCTCGAAATCGCCCAGGTCGCCGACCTCGTCCTCCCCGTCGTCGTCGCCTTCGGCGTCGTCGAGCAGCTCTTCCATGAGGTCGACGAACTCGTCCTCGACGTCGTCGAGCTCAGCCTGCAGATCGGCGAGGGAGTCCGAGCCCTTGGCCAGCCTGCCGGTCTGGGAGAGGAACGTCAGGTACGCGTCCACGGCCGGGAGCATCCCGTCGGCGGCGGCGTCGGGATCCTCCACGACCTTGGGCATGCGGTCGAGCAGCAGGTTGCGCAGGTCAGCACGCTTCCACGTGCCGAGGTCCTGCGAGAAGGCGAGACGGTGCCACAGTGCGGCGGGCCCCACGAGCTCGGGGTCGCTTCCGGGGGCGTTCGCACGCGCCCACATGATGAACTCTTCGAGCAGGGGTCGCAGCTCAGTGGCGGCTACCTCGATGCGATCTGTCACGCACTCAGGCTAGTGCGCCCACGAGGCACTCGGCTCCCCAAATACCTGCTTTCGCCGATCATGACGTGCGACGCATTGCCTCTGTTATACGTTCGGCCGCCGCCATAACGGGCACCGCGTGGAGCCGGCCCGGCGCCCTCGTGAGCCGTTCGATGGGGCCGGAGACCGACACGGCCGCGATCACCTTGCCGCCGCTGCCCCTTATGGGCGCCGACACGCTGGCCACCCCCTGCTCGCGCTCGCCGACGCTGTGGGCCCAGCCACGGCGTCGTACGGAGGCGAGGGTGGCGGCGCTGAACTTGGCGCCGCGCAGGCCGCGGTGCAGCCGGTCCGGCTCCTCCCACGCCAGCAGTATCTGCGCGGCCGAGCCCGCCGACATGGGCAGCGCGGAGCCCACCGGCACGGTGTCCCGCAGGCCGCTCGCACGTTCGGCGGCCGCGACGCACACGCGCTCGTCGCCCTGCCGGCGATAGAGTTGCGCGCTCTCCCCGGTGAGGTCCCGGAGCTGCATCAGCACGGGGGCGGCCACCGCCAGCAGCCGGTCCTCGCCGGCCGCGGTGGACAACTCGGAAAGCCGGGGACCCAGGACGAACCTGCCCTGTGTGTCACGACTCACAATGCGGTGGTGCTCAAGTGCGACGGCCAGCCGATGGGCCGTGGGGCGGGCCAGACCGGTGGCCTGGACGAGCTGCGCCAGTGAAGCGGGCCCCGCTTCGAGGGCATTGAGTACAAGAACTGCCTTGTCGAGTACTCCGACTCCGCTAGAGTTGTCCATACACCGATACTGCCGTCTCGACATATGAGAAGGCAAGTCGGAGGCAAACTCCCCCGCAAGGGAGCGCCGGTCTCTGGACTGAGGAACAAAGGGAGCGTAGCGACCGGAGTGACGAGGGAAGAGACCGGACCTGAGCGACCGGGCCGCGATGCGAAGCATCGTAGAAGGCACGGAGGGAGCGCTGGTCCCCCGGAGCGGCGACCGGCGGGACCGGGCCTGAGCAAGCGGTGCGATGGCGCACCGCGAACAAACAGGAGGAGATCATGGGCCGCACACTGGCCGAGAAGGTCTGGGAGCAGCACGTAGTCCGGCGTGCCGAGGGCGAACCGGACCTGCTCTATATCGACCTGCACCTCATTCACGAGGTGACCAGCCCGCAGGCGTTCGACGGGCTCCGTCTCGCCGGCCGGAAGGTGCGGCGGCCCGATCTCACGATCGCCACCGAGGACCACAACGTGCCGACCGTGCTCGGCCCGATCTCCGACCCGGTGTCCAAGACGCAGGTCGAGACGCTGCGCAAGAACGCCGCCGAGTTCGGCATCAGGCTCCATCCGATGGGCGACGCCGGTCAGGGTGTGGTGCACATCATCGGCCCGCAGTTCGGGCTGACGCAGCCGGGCATGACGATCGTGTGCGGTGACTCCCACACCTCGACGCACGGCGCGTTCGGCGGCATCGCGTTCGGCATCGGCACCTCCGAGGTCGAGCACGTGCTGGCCACGCAGACGCTGCCCGCGTACCGGCCGAAGACGATGGCGATCGAGGTCTCCGGCGAGCTGCCCGCCGGCGTGACCGCCAAGGACCTGATCCTGGCCATCATCGCCAAGATCGGCACCGGCGGCGGCCAGGGTTACATCGTGGAGTACCGCGGCGAGGCCGTCCGCAAGCTCTCCATGGAGGGCCGCATGACGGTCTGCAACATGTCGATCGAGGCGGGCGCCCGCGCCGGCATGATCGCGCCGGACGAGACCACGTTCGAGTACCTGAAGGGCCGCCCGCACGCGCCCGAGGGCGAGGCGTGGGACCAGGCCGTCGCGTACTGGAAGACGCTGCGCACCGACGACGACGCCGTGTTCGACAAGGTCGTGGAGATCGACGCCACGACGCTGACCCCGTACGTCACGTGGGGCACCAACCCGGGCCAGGGCCTGCCTCTGGGCGAGTCCGTCCCGTCCCCGGAGAGCTTCTCCGACCCGGTCGCCCGCTCGGCCGCCGAGCGGGCGCTGGAGTACATGGGCCTGACCGCCGGCACGCCGCTGCGTGAGATCGAGGTCGACACCGTGTTCGTCGGCTCGTGCACCAACGGCCGCATCGAGGACCTGCGCTCGGCCGCCGAGATCCTGCGCGGCCGCCAGGTGAAGACCCGCACGCTGATCGTCCCCGGCTCGATGCTGGTCAAGCTGCAGGCCGAGCAGGAGGGCCTGCACGAGGTGTTCAAGGCCGCCGGCGCCGAGTGGCGCGAGGCCGGCTGCTCGATGTGCCTGGGCATGAACCCCGACACGCTCCAGCCCGGCGAGCGCAGCGCCTCCACCTCCAACCGCAACTTCGAGGGCCGCCAGGGCAAGGGTGGCCGCACCCACCTGGTGTCGCCGCAGGTCGCCGCCGCGACCGCCGTCACCGGCCGTCTGACCGCGCCCGCCGACCTGTAAGGAGACCTGGACCGATGGAAGCATTCACCACCCACACCGGTACGGCGGTGCCGCTGCGCCGCAGCAACGTCGACACCGACCAGATCATCCCGGCCGTCTGGCTCAAGCAGGTCAGCCGCACCGGGTTCGAGAAGGGCCTGTTCGCGGCCTGGCGCGAGGACCCGACGTTCGTGCTGAACGACCCGTCCTACGAGGGCGGCTCGATCCTCGTCTCCGGCCCCGACTTCGGCACCGGCTCCTCGCGCGAGCACGCGGTCTGGGCGCTGCAGCAGTACGGGTTCCGCGCCGTGATCGCCGCACGCTTCGGCGACATCTTCCGCAACAACTCCACGAAGATGGGCCTGCTGCCGGTCATCCTGCCGGGCGACAAGGTCGAGGCGCTGCAGTCGGCCGTCGAGGCGGACCCGAAGCTCGAGGTCGCCGTCGACCTGGTCGAACGCCAGGTCCGCTGGGCCGATGAGGCCGTGTCGTTCGAGATCGACGACTACACCCGCTGGCGGCTCATGGAGGGCCTCGACGACATCGGGCTGACCCTGCGTCACGCCGACGATGTGGCGGCGTACGAGAATGGTCGGCAGCCATGGCTGCCGACGACCGTCTAGAAGACGACGAACTGGCGCGGCGGTTGCGCGAGGCGCACCGCCGCGTCCGCATGCTTCCAGCGGCCGAGAAGGATCGGCTGGCCCGCCGCTACCTCGCGATTTGCGATCTGGCGAAGCGTGACCCGGAAAGGGCCGCCGCCCGCCTCGATGCCTTTCTGGCCTCTCTCGACACGCCACGTAGTGAGGAAAACGCGCTAGGTGATTGAGTTCACCGGCGATCCCGCCTACTTTCAAGCCCGTAAGGGGTTTCTAGGGCGAACTCATGAGCTGGAACCCCGAGCCGTAACTGGGGGAGCAGGACTTTCATGAACAAGCGAGAACTCGTCGAGGCCATCGCTGATCGGGTTGGCGACAGGAAGACGGCCACCGAGGCCGTGAACGCGGTCATCGACACCATCCAGAAGGCCGTGGCGAGCGGCGACAAGGTCTCGATCACGGGCTTCGGCGCATTCGAGATGGTGAACAAGCCCGCCCGCACGGCCAGGAACCCGTCGACCGGCGCGGAAATCAACGTCCCCGAGAGCTGGGGGCCGAAGTTCCGCCCGGGATCCGACTTCAAGGAACTGGTCAACCAGGGCGGCAAGAAAGCCGGAAAGAAGAAGTAAACCCAGCACGCGCTTCCGCCCGGGCCATCGGCCCGGGCGTTTCGCATTTCGGCCCGCAATCGGCCGGGCCGTGACCCGGCAAAAGGGCCTGTTACTCGGAATCGCCCGCCGGCGGGCGGCCGCGGAAGGCGTCCGGGACCGGGAAGGTCGAGAGCGTGATGTAGGCGATCTCCCCGCCGGACATCCCGATGTTGACCCGCTGGCCCGTGCGCAGCAGCCGCAGCGGCCCCGCGTCGAAGGCGGACGTGCCGAACTCCAGCACGGTCCCGTCGTCGAGGAACACCGTCCCCGAGCGCGTGGCCTCGTCGAAGCTGCGTACCGTTCCCTGCACGCTGATCAGCGTAATTCGTTTGCCCCTTGCCCGGCCAGGCGGCAAAGATCGAGAGACATGGGACGTACGGGCGATTTCTGGCGGTTCGCGTGGGCGAACGCCATCACACAGATGGGCACGCAGGTCACGGTCGTGGCCCTACCCCTGGCGGCGCTCCTCGTCCTGGACGCAGGAGCCCTCCAGCTCGGCCTGCTGTCGGCGGCCGAGACGCTCGCCTTCCTGCTGATCGGGCTGCCCGCGGGCGTGTGGGTGGACCGGTTGCGGCGCCGCCCGATCCTCATCTGGTCCGACGTCGCGCGTGGCGTGGCGCTGCTGTCGGTCCCGGTGGCGGCCTGGCTCGACGTGCTGACGCTGCCGCAGCTGTACGCGGTCGCCCTGGTGCTGGGCGTGGGCACGGTCTTCTTCGACGTCGCCCACATGAGCTTCCTGCCCGCCATCGTGACCAAGGAGCGCCTCGAACGCGGCAACGGCGTCCTGGAGGTCACCAGGAACACCTCGCTGCTCGCGGGACCGGGCGTCGGAGGCTGGGCGGTGGCCGTGTTCACCGCGCCGATCGCGCTGCTCGCCGACGCCGTCAGCTACCTCTTCTCCGCGCTCCTGCTGTCCGGCGTGCGCGCCGAGGAGAGCCCGCGGCGCGGCGAGCGGAGGTTGCGCCAGGAGGTGGCGGAGGGCATCAGGTTCGTCGCGGGAGAGCGGGTGCTGCGCAGGGTCGTGATCGTGGGCGCGCTCGTCATGACCGCCAACGGCATCTCGGCCGTGGGCCTGCCGCTCTACCTGGTCAAGGAGCTGGGGCTCGGCTCCGCCCAGTACGGGCTGCTGCTGTCGGCCGCCGCCGTCGGCTCCCTGGTGGGCGCCGCGCTGGTGGCCCGCGTCACCGCGCGCTTCGGCAGCGGCCCCACCCTGTACGGCTCCGCCGTCCTGGCGGCCGTGCTCTACCTGCCCGCGCTGGCGACCGGCCCCGGTTGGCGGCTGCTGATCTTCCCGGTGGCCTCGTCGCTGTTCGGCGCGGTGACTTCGATCTTCGGTGTGGCCCAGCTCAGCTACCGCCAGCGCATCACGCCCGACCACCTGATGGGCCGGGTCAACGCCAGCATGCGCTTCCTCATGTGGGGCGCCGCCCCGCTGGGCGGGCTGGCCGGCGGCGCGCTGGGGGAGTGGCTCGGCGGCTACGCGGCCTTCGCCGCGGCCGTGGCCCTGATGGGCCTGGCGCACCTGGCGGTGGCGACCTCGCCCGCCATCATGAAGACGTCCGCGACCACTTCATGAGACCTCGGCAGGGAGACCGGAACCCAGCCGTCTCATGAGCCGGGCCACAGCTCGGCGACCACCGCGGCCGTGTGGCGGCCGAGGCCCAGCGCGATCGCCGCGCGCAGGTCGTCGGGCGTGTCCACGTCCCGCCGCACCGAGTCGATCCCCGTCAGGCACAGCTCCTTCGCCCCGCCCGCCAGGTGCTTGGCCCGCGACTCCCCGCCGAACCTCGGCGTGAACGGCATCCCGGGCCGCACCCCGTAGAAGGTCGTCCCGACGTCGAGCGCGTCCGGCACGAAGGACTGGTCGAACTCGGCGGCGGCCTCCAGCGCCGTCCCCAGCTCCGACGACCGCAGGGCGGGCAGGTCCGCCTGGAGCGCCCCCACCGCGTCGCCCGGCGCGACGCGTACGGCATGGGCGGCCCCGGTGCGCAGGGCGGTGTTCAGGCCGCGATCCGGGTCGGGCACCACCTCGGCCCCCAGCGCGCCCAGGGGCCCGGCCGCGGCCGGATCGGCCGTCACCACGATCACCCGGGCGACCCGCGCGCACGAGAGCGCCGCCGCCACCGTGTCACTCGCCACGGCCACGGCCAGCCTGGTCCGGTGCGGGCCCGTGGCCGCCGCCAGCCTCGTCTTCGCCGCGACCAGCGTCTTCACCGGGATGACCAGGGACCAGCGGATGCTCATAGTCTTAAGCATCCCGCCTCGACATCCCGCGCGGCCAACCGGGAGACTTGGGGCGCATTCCGTACGTGTTGGAGGAGACCATGAGCCGCCCCGCGCGACCATCGCGTTTCTGGGAAACCCTGGCAGTCGTCATCGTGAAACCGCTGTCCTGGCTCCTGGTCAAGAGGGACTGGCGTCGTGGGGAGCGCATCCCGCGCACCGGCGGTGTGATCATCGCGACCAATCACCTCTCCTGGGCCGATCCGGTCCTGCTGTCGCACTTCCTCTACAACAACGGGCGCTGGCCGGTAATCCTGGCCAAGTCCGCTCTGTTCAAGGTGCCGTTCCTGGGCAGGGCGGTGACGGGGCTCCTGGCCATCCCCGTCGACCGGGGCAGCGCCGAGGCGGCGAAGTCCCTGCACATCTCGGCCCAGCGGCTCGAGGACGGCGGCGCGATCCTGTTCTACCCCGAGGGCACCTGCACCCGCGATCCGGATCTGTGGCCCATGGTGGGCAAGACGGGCGCGGCCCGGCTGGCGCTGGAGAGCGGCGCGCCGGTCATCCCGGTGGCCCACTGGGGCGCGCATGAGTTGCTGCCGTACGGGGAGAAGAAGCCCAGGCTGTTCCCGCGCAAGACGTTCCGCGTGACGGTGGGCCCGCCGGTGGACCTGTCGAAGTACCAGGGCCGGCCCCTGCAGGCGGAGGTGTTGCGCGCGGCGACGGCCGACATCACGGCCGCGATCACCCAGCAGCTCGCCGAGCTGCGTGGCGAGAAGGCCCCCGAGACTCCCTACGATCCGGCCAAGGAGTGATGGCATGACAAAGGTGGCCGTTTTCGGGACGGGCTCGTGGGGGACCACGTTCGCGACGATCCTGGCCGAGGCAGGCAACGAGGTCACACTCTGGGGGCGCAGGCGGGAGCTGGTCGAGGCGATCGACCGCGACCACGTCAACCCCGACTACCTGCCGGGCCTCCCCCTCCCGGAGAAGCTGCGCGCCACGACCGACCCGGCCCGGGCGCTCGAAGGGGCCGAGTTCGTGGTGCTGGCGGTGCCGTCGCAGCAGCTGCGGCCCAACCTGGCCGCCTGGCGCGAGCACATCCCGCCGAACGCCGTCCTGGTGAGCCTGATGAAGGGCATCGAGCTGGGCACGACGAAGCGGATGAGCGAGGTGATCCGCGAGGTCGCCGAGGTGCCCGAGGAGCGGGTCGCGGTCGTCTCGGGCCCCAACTTGGCCAAGGAGATCGCCGAACGCCAGCCCGCCGCCACCGTCGTCGCCTGCACCGACGAGTCGGTCGCCGCCCGGCTGCAGGCGATCTGCCACCTGCCGCCGTGGTTCCGCCCGTACACCAACCACGACGTGGTCGGCGTCGAGCTGGGCGGCGCGGTGAAGAACGTGATCGCCCTGGCCGTGGGCGTCTCCGCGGGCATGGGCATGGGCGACAACGTCGGCGCCATGCTCATCACCAGGGGGCTGGCCGAGATCTCCCGCCTGGGCGCGGCCCTGGGGGCCGACCAGCACACGTTCGCGGGGCTCGCGGGCATGGGAGACCTCGTGGCGACCTGCACGTCGCCGCTGTCGCGCAACCGCACCTTCGGCGAGAACCTGGGCAGGGGCATGACCCTCGCCGAGGTCGTGGCCGCCACCAAGCAGACCGCCGAGGGCGTGAAGTCCTGCGAGTCCGTGCTGGAGCTGGCCAGGAAGCACGACGTCGAGATGCCGATCACCGAGGTCGTCGTCGGGGTCGTGCACGACGGCATGTCCCCGGCGGAGGCGGGCATGTTGCTCATGTCCCGATCGCCCAAACCGGAGCGGTACGGCGTGTAAGGATGGGAGAAAGTCCTGATTACGGCGTGCTCGGCTCGCTGTGACCCGGACACCCCGGTAGATTCGGACACCATGAGCAAGCCACGCGTCGCCGTTGTTTTCGGAGGCCGCAATTCGGAGCACGCCGTGTCCCTGATGGGCGCGGGCAGTGTGCTGGATGCGATCGACAGGAGCAAGTACGAGGTGATCCCCATCGGGATCGCCCAGGACGGCAGGTGGGTGCTGGCGGCTTCGGACCAGCGGTTCGCCATCGAGTCGGGCGAGCTGCCGGTCGTCGACACCTCGGGCGCGGCGCTGGCGCTGCCGTCCGGTGGGAGTTCGCTGGTGGCGTACGACCCCGGCAGCATCCCCGTGGAGCTCGGCTCGGTGGACGTGGTGTTCCCCGTGATGCACGGCCCGTTCGCCGAGGACGGCACCATCCAGGGGCTGCTCGAGATGGCCGGGGTGCGCTATGTCGGCTCGGGCGTGCTGGCCAGCGCGGTGGGCATGGACAAGGCCCACATGAAGACCGTCATGGCCGCCGCCAGGCTGCCGATCGGCCGGCACGTCGTCGTACGCGACCGCGACTGGCGGCTCGACCGCGACCGCGTGCTGAAGGAGGCGGAGGGGCTCGGCTGGCCGGTGTTCGTCAAGCCCGCCAGGGCCGGGTCCTCGCAGGGCATCTCCAAGGCCCACGACCTGGGCGAGCTGGAGGCGGCCGTGGAGGTCGCCAGGCAGCACGACCCCAAGGTGCTCATCGAGGCCGCCATCGTGGGCCGCGAGATCGAGTGCGCGGTGCTGGAGTCGCTCGGCGACGAGCCCGCGGTCGCGTCGCGGCCCGGCGAGGTGAAGGTCGAGGGCGGGCAGGAGTTCTTCGACTTCGCGGCGAAGTACTACCCGGACCAGATGTCGCTCACCGTGCCCGCCGACCTCCCCGAGGAGGCGGCCGAGCAGTTGCGGGCCATGGCGGTGCGCGCGTTCGAGGCGCTCGACTGCGAGGGGCTCGCGCGGGTCGACTTCTTCTACACGCCCGAGGGCCACCTGATCTTCAACGAGATCAACACCATGCCCGGGTTCACGTCGCTGTCGGTGGCGCCGCAGCTCTGGGCCGCCTCGGGGCTGGACTACCCGGCGCTGGTCGACCGGCTCATCCAGCTCGCGCTGTCGCGCTCGGCGGGCCTGCGTTGAGATCGCGCGATCACTGGGACGGGGGCGAGACCTGGGCGATCGGCTTCGACAGGTCCGCCAGCACCTCGGCGGCCACGTGCTCGCCGCCGACCGTGACCTCCACGTAGGCCGCGTCCGTGACCGCGGTGAACAACGTGGGCCTGTCGGGGTCGGCGAACCAGCCCACCCCGCCGATCTCCTGGAGCTGGTCGGTGGGTGCCATCCTGGCCGGCCTGGGCACGCCACAGCGCAGCGCGATGACCCCGTCGCCCCAGACGGCCACGTACGGCGACTCGGGCGTGGACGCGCCACGCCGGTCGCCGTCGAGCGTCTGGGGCAGCAGCGTCGCCAGCTTGCCGCAGGCCGTCACCGCCTCGCCCGTCGGCTTGGGCGGCTCGACCTGTACGGTGCCGCCGCAACCGGCGAGCGCGAGGAGAACGAGCAGGGCGGCGGCGGCACGCATGCGACGACTACCTTTAAATGTGGACGATCGGACACGTAAGAGTACGCGTGATCCCTTCCACCGCCTGAATCTGTGCCACCACGAGCTTGCCCAGCTCGTCGACGTTGTTGGCCTCCGCGCGCACGATCACGTCGTAGGGCCCCGTCACGTCTTCCGCTTGAGTGACCCCGGGAATCCCGGAAATCTCGCGAGCCACGGCAGCGGCCTTGCCGACCTCGGTCTGGATAAGGATGTAGGCCTGCACCATCACGTCCTCCCGGGCGATTGGATCACGCCGAAGGGCCACCGTACCCTGTGTGCGTCAGGAGGTGCGTCATCACAGTCGGAGATCTCGGCGAATTCGGAGTGATAAATCGGATTACCAGTCGTCTGCCCCAGGGTGCGGCGGTAATGCTCGGTCCGGGGGACGACGCCGCCGTGGTCAGCGCGCCTGACGGCCGGGTCGTGGTCTCAACGGATTTGCTGATCGAGGGTAGACATTTTCGGCGGGATTGGTCCAGCGGTTACGACGTGGGTCGTAAGGCCGCCGCCCAGAACCTCGCCGACGTGGCAGCCATGGGCGCCGTGCCGACGTCCCTCGTGGTCGGGCTGGGCATGCCCGCCGACCTGCCGCTGACATGGCTCGACGAGCTGACGGACGGGTTCCGCGACGAGTGCGCGGTGGTCGGGGCGAGCGTCGCCGGGGGCGACATCACGCGGTGCGACCTGGTGGTCATCGGGGTGACCGCGCTGGGCGACCTGGGCGGGCGGGCTCCCGTGACGCGCTCCGGCGCCCGGCCCGGGCAGGTCGTGGCGGTGACCGGGCGGCTGGGGTACGCCGCCGCCGGGTGGGCGCTGCTGGAGGCGGGCGTGCCGGAGAACCCCGTCCTGGAGGAGGTCGTGGTCGCGCATCGGCGGCCCAGCCCGCCGTACGCGATGGGGCCGGGGGCGGCCGAGCTGGGCGCGAGCGCGATGCTGGACGTCAGCGACGGGCTGCTGCAGGACCTCGGCCACGTCGCCGAGGCCAGCGGCGTGCGCATCGAGCTGGATCCGCGGGCCTTCGCCGTGGGGGAGCCGGTGGCGGTCGCAGCCAAGGAACTCGGGGTCGATCCGCTGGAGTGGGTGCTCACGGGTGGTGAGGATCACGCGCTCGCGGCGGTCTTCCCCGCAGAGGTGAGTTTGCCGCCGTCGTGGCAGGTCGTGGGCCGGGTGGCCGAGGGTGAAGGTGTGCTGGTTCATGGGCGCGAGATCGGCCGGCGCGGGTGGGATCACTTTCGGTGATGACTTGTCCTGATTTGAGTGACAATTTCCGGATTTGTGGTGGGACTCCGGGGATTGCTGTGACAACGGTGTCGCAAAGGTGTTATGAAGATTGGCGGCCACTGTAACCGCGAGAAAGGGCAGCCATGGGCCGCCACGGCACAGGTGGATCCGACGACGGGGATGAACGGGGGAACAACAGCGCATTCTGGGGTCCTGACGAGCAGGCCGAGGCGCCCGGCTGGCCTTCGCTGCCGGACGAACCCGAGGTGACGGGCCAGTGGGCTCCCATGCCGCGGCGCACTGACGGACCGCTTCCGCGCGGACCGCAGTCCGAGCCGTTCGAGACCACCGGTGCCTTCGCGCTGCCCAACAACTCCGACGGCGGCTTCCCCCCGGCCAACGACCCCGTGCATGGCTTCCCGCAGCCGGGTCCTGGGGAGGCCGGGCCGTTCGAGACGACGGGCGCCTTCGCCCGGCCGCCGGAGTGGGGCCCGCCGGGCGACCGCCCTTTTGACGCTCCCGGTCCCTTTGACGGGCCCATGGAGCGCACGGCCTTTTTCGACGGCCCCGACAATCCGGGCGCACCCGCCGGGCGGGGCCCTTTCGACGCGGCGGCTCCCATGGAGGGGCCCGCCGAGCGTACGTCCTTCTTCGGCGGCCCGGACGCTCCGCCCAGCCCTGGAGGGCCGGGCCCGGGCGGTCGAGGCCCCTTTGAGGCGTCTGGCCCCTTTGACGGGCCCATGGAGCGCACGGCCTTCTTCGACGGCCCCGACGTGCCGGGTGGCGCCTTCGGCGGACCACCTCCCGGCGACCGGCCCGGGCCCTTCGACGGGCCGTTCGATGGGCCGTTCGATGGGACCCGTGACCGTACCGGCGCGGTGCCCATGTCGGCCGGCCCGCCCGAGCCCGGGGACGTCAAGGTGGCCGGGGAGCCCACGGCCGTGCAGGCGCCCGCCTGGGCGAACGCCGAGACCGGCTTCCTCGCCTCCGACTGGGCGGCCGACCCCGGCCTCGACGGGCCGGACGAGCCCAAGGGCCGCCGCGGGCGCCGTAAGGGCGGACGCGGCGGCGGTGACGACGTGCTCACCGCGCCCCCGTCGTCGGGTGGCGGCAAGGGCAAGGTCGCGCTGCTGTCGGTCGCGGCGGTCGCCGTCGTGCTCGGCGGCACCGTGGCGGGCGTCAAGTTCATGAGCTCGTCGGGGACGCCCGACAAGTGCGCGGGCGCGACCTGCGCCGCCGTCCAGGCGACGAACAACCAGCCGGGTCCCGCGGCCTCCCAGCCGACAGAAGAGGAGACCACGCCGGAGGAGGAGCCGTCCGAGGAGGAGTCTGCGGACGAGCCGACGGCGTCCCGGACCCCGGGGCCGACGGCCTCGTACAGCGCCCGTACACCCCCGCGCCGCACCGCCTCCGCGACGCCGACGCCCACCAAGACCAAGGTGAAGACGTCCGCGAAGCCGACGAAGGAGCCGACGCCGCCCGTCGAGGAGCTCGCCACCGAGGCGCCGACCGAGGAGCCTTCGACGCTGGACGACTCCGACACCGGCGGGGGGACCAGCGGCGGCAGCACCCCGCTCCCGACCAGCACGAACACGTTCGGGTCCGGCCAGGGTGGCGCGATGAACATCAAGCAGACCATCAAGCAGCGCCTGCTCAGCTACCAGGCCGACATGACGCTCTCGAACACCTCTCGGGAGACGCTGGAGAACCCGACGGTCTCCGTCCCGGTCGAGGGCAAGGTCATGGCCGTGACCGGCGCCCAATGGACGCAGGACGGCGATCTGCTGATCCTCGACCTGTCGGCGTCGCTGTCGGCCGGTGACGCGGTGGACGTCTCGTTCACCGCCACGGGCGAGGGCCAGAAGGCCGCCAACTGCGGGCTGGTCAGCGGGGACTGCGCCATCAGCTGAGTGGTTGGATGGGGACATGACGGTTTCGACCCCTCCACGCGTGCTGACCGTCGCCGGCTCCGACTCCGGGGGCGGCGCGGGCATCCAGGCCGACCTGAAGACCATGCTGGCCATGGGCGTCCACGGCATGAGCGTCATCGCCGCGGTGACGGCTCAGAACTCCCTGGGCGTCCAGGGCTACTGGGAGCTGCCGCCCGAGGCCGTACGCGCGCAGCTCGACTCGGTCCTGGGCGACATCGGCGCCCAGGCGGTGAAGACCGGCATGCTGGCCTCCCCAGCGCTGGTCGAGGTCGTGGCCGACGCGCTCGGCTCGTACGCCGCGCCGGTGATCGTGGACCCCGTGGGGGTGTCGAAGCACGGCGACTCGCTGCTCGCGCCCGAGGCCGTCGACACGCTGCGGACGCGGCTGCTGCCCGTGGCCACCGTGGTGACGCCGAACCTGTGGGAGGTGGAGCAGCTCACCTCCGTCAAGGTGGAGGACGAGGGCGGGCTGCGGGCGGCGGCCGAGGCCGTTCTGGAGCTCGGGCCCAGGTGGGCGCTGATCAAGGGCGGCCATCTGCCGGGCGCGCCCGTGGACCTGCTCACGGACGGCACGGCCGAATACCGCTTCGCCGCCGAGCGCCTCGACAACCGCCACACCCACGGCACGGGCTGCACGCTGGCCTCGGCGATCGCCTCCCGGCTCGCGCTGGGCGACGACGTGCCGGAGGCGGTGGGGAAGGCGAAGGAGTACGTGACGGGCGCGATCGCGCGCGGTTTCCCCCTGGGAAGCGGCATCGGCCCGGTGGACCACGCCTGGCGCTGGCGCTGACGCCCGGGCCTCAGGGGCCGGAAAACACGTAAGCCCGCGGCTCCCTCGGGAGCTACGGGCTTACGCGAAAGTGTGGGACCTAGCGGGTGACCTTGCCCGCCTTGATGCACGAGGTGCACACGTTGAGCTTCTTCGGCGTGCCGCCGACGACCGCGCGGACCGTCTGGATGTTGGGGTTCCAACGACGACGGGTACGGCGGTGGGAGTGGGACACGTTGTTGCCGAAGGTCGGGCCCTTGCGGCAGACATCGCAGACGGAAGCCACGGTTCGCTCCTTAAAACAGTCGATGTAGCCCTGTCCGCGGATGCTTTCCGGGCGGAGGGCATGCCGGGACAACCGGCCAGCCAGACGAGAATATCCGATCCACACCGATGGGCGCGAACTGGAACGCTGGACCGGCGGTCCGGCGGCGATATTCTCCATCGACAACCGTAGCGCATCCGGGCCACGCCGGGAGCCGGGAGGGTGCAGATGAAGATCCTCGACCCGCCGGCGGTGCGCCGCTGGGCCCGCCTGGCCGCCGACGCGCTCGGCCGGGCCAGGACCGAGATCGACGCGCTGAACGTGTTCCCCGTGGCCGACGGCGACACCGGCACCAACCTGCACCTGACCATGCTGTCCGCGGCCGAGGCCGTCGAGTCGCTGCCCGACGACGTTGACGGGGCCGTGGTGTGGCAGACGCTCTCGTACGGCGCGCTCGTCGGGGCCCGCGGCAACTCCGGCGTGATCGTCAGCCAGGCGTTACGCGGCCTCGCCGAGGTGCTGAAGGACGGCTCCGACCTGCGGGCCGGGCTGCTCAGGGCCGCCGTGCTGGCCAGGGAGGCGGTGGCCAGGCCGGTGGAGGGCACGGTGCTGAGCGTGCTGGAGTCGGCCGCGCGAGCCGTACAGGACGTGGACGGGGGCGATCTGCGGGCGGTGGCGCGGCAGGCGGCGGGTGAGGCCCGCGCCGCGCTGCGCCGTACGCCGTCCCAGCTGGACGTGCTGGCCCGCAGCGGCGTCGTGGACGCGGGCGGCGCGGGCGCGGCGATCGTGCTGGAGACCCTGGCCTCCGTGATCACCGACTCCTACAGCGATCACTACGACGTGCCCGCGCCGACCTCGCGCGTCGCGCCGATGGCCGAGGTGGGGGCGGGGTACGAGGTGATGTACCTGCTGGACGCCGACGACGCCGCGGTGGCCGTGCTGCGCGAGGAGCTCGACGCCATGGGCGACTCGCTGGTCGTGGTCGGCGGCGGCGGGCTGTGGAACGTGCACGTCCACGTGGCCGAGGCCGGTCCCGCCGTGGAGGCCGGGGTGCGGGCCGGGCGGCCGCACCGGATCAGGATCACGTACCTGGCCGAACGCATCCACCGCGGCAGCGCGGGCCGGGGCGTGGTGGCGGTGGCCGCGGGGGACGGGATCGCGGCGCTGTTCGAGGAGTGCGGCGCGGTCGTGGTACGCCGCGAGCCAGGCACCCGGCCCACCCTGCCTGCCATGCTGGCCGCGATCAGGCAGGCGGGCAGCGAGGTCGCGGTCCTGCCGAACGACGAGGGCGTCAGGTCGGTCGCCGCCGCGGCCGCGGAGATCGCCCGCGAGGACGGGGCCGTGGTCAGCGTGCTGCCGACGAAGGCGACCGTGCAGGGGCTGGCGGCGCTGGCCGTACACGATCCGCTGCGCCGCTTCGACGACGACGTGGTGGCGATGACGGACGCGGCCGGGCACACGCGGTACGGACACGTGACGGTGGCGGACCGCGAGGCGATGACCAGCGCGGGCCTGTGCCGCCCCGGGGACGTGCTCGGCATGATCGACGGGGACGTCGCGGTGATCGGCGGCTCGCTCGACCGCGTGGCCACCGTGGTCGTGGACCGGATGGTGGCCGGCGGCGGCGAGCTGGTGACCTTGGTCACGGGCGCGCAGGCGCCGCCGGGTCTCGCCGCGCGGCTGGAGGAGCAGCTGCGCGGTACGCGGCCCGACGTGGATCTGGTCGTGTACGACGGCGAGCAGGGCGGCTATCCGCTCCTGATCGGCGTGGAGTGACACCGATGAACGGGATTCCTGTCGGGCCGACGCGGTAGAACTTAATGCCGTGAGCCGTTTCGACGAGCCTCTGACGAAGGCGCTCGACCCGAAGACCGCCAAGTTGCTGCACAGCGTGCTCGACCTGGAGACGGTCGGCGACCTGCTGCGCCACTATCCCCGGCGTTACGCCGAGCGCGGCGAGCTGACCACGCTCGACGCGCTGGAGGTCGACGAGCACGTCACCGTGGTCGGCGAGGTGACCAGGCTCATGCGCAAGCCCATGCGCAACCGCGGCGGCACCTGGCTGGAGGTCGAGGTCGTCGACGGCAACGGCAACAGGCTCTACCTGTCGTTCTTCGGCAAGGGCTCCCACGTGGCCGAGTCGCGGCTCAAGCCCGGGCAGCGGGGCATGTTCGCGGGCAAGGTGGGGCTGTTCGGGGCGCGGTCGAAGCCGCGCTGGCAGCTCGCGCACCCGGAGTTCGAGCTGTTCGAGGAGGGCGAGGCGAACGCGGAGGAGTTCGCGGCGGCGCCGGTGCCGATCTATCCCGCGGGCAAGGACGTCACGCCGTGGGCGATCAGGCGCGCGGTCGGCGTCGTGCTCGACACGCTGGGCCCGCTCGACGACCCGCTGCCCGCCGAGTTGCGGGCCCGCCACGGGCTGCAGGATCTGGGCGAGGCGCTGGCGGGCATCCACCGGCCGAAGGACTTCGCCGAGGTGGGGCGGGCGCGCAAGCGGCTGAAGTTCGACGAGGCGTTCGTGCTGCAGGCCGTGCTGCTGCGGCGGCGCCGGGCCGCCACCGCGCTGCCCGCCAAACCCAGGCCCAGGCGCGGCGACGGCCTGCTGAGCGACTTCGACGGGCGGCTGCCGTTCTCGCTGACGGAGGGGCAGGCGCAGGTCGGCGAGGAGATCGCCGCCGACCTCGCGCTCGAGCACCCGATGCACCGGCTGCTGCAGGGCGAGGTCGGCGCGGGCAAGACGGTGGTGGCGTTGCGGGCGATGCTCCAGGTGGTCGACGCGGGCGGCCAGGCGGCGCTGCTGGCCCCCACGGAGGTGCTGGCCCAGCAGCACCATCGCTCGATCACCGGCATGCTCGGGGATCTGGCGCAGGGGGGCATGTTCGGGGGCACGTCGGTCACGCTGCTGACCGGCTCCATGGGCGCCGCGGCCCGCCGCGCGGCCCTGCTGGACGCGGCCTCGGGCACGGCGGGGATCGTCGTGGGCACGCACGCGCTGCTGCAGGAGCACGTGCAGTTCGCCGACCTGGGGCTGGTCGTGGTGGACGAGCAGCACCGGTTCGGGGTGGAGCAGCGCGACGCCCTGCGCGAGAAGGCGGCCGGCGGCCGTCCGCACGTGCTGGTCATGACGGCCACGCCGATCCCGCGCACGGTCGCCATGACCGTCTTCGGCGACCTGGAGATCTCGACGCTGTCCCAGCTCCCGTCGGGCCGCGCCCCCATCACCACGCACGTCGTCCCGGCCGCCGAGAAGCCCCACTACCTCGAACGCACCTGGCAGCGGGTGCGGGAGGAGGTGGCGCTGGGGCGGCAGGCGTACATCGTGTGCCCGCGCATCGGCGACCTGGAGGGCGACGAGGGCGACCTGGCGGCCGCGGCGAGCGGTGACGACGACCGCCGGCCGCCGCTGGCGGTCCTTGACGTGGCCGAGCTCCTGAAGAGCGGCCCCTTCCACGACCTGCGGGTCGGCACGCTCCACGGCAAGCTCCCGCCGGAGGAGAAGGACGCGATCATGCGCTCCTTCACGCGGGGCGAGCTCGACGTCCTGGTGGCCACCACCGTCATCGAGGTCGGGGTCGACGTCCCCAACTCCTCCGTCATGATCATCATGGACGCCGACCGCTTCGGCGTCTCCCAGCTCCACCAGCTCCGCGGCCGCGTCGGCCGCGGCGGCCTCCCGGGGCTGTGCCTCCTGGTCTCCGACTTCTCCGAGGGCACGCCCGCCCGCGCCCGCCTCGACGCGGTCGCCACCACCCTGGACGGCTTCGAGCTGTCGCGCGTGGACCTGGAGCAACGGCGGGAGGGCGACGTCCTGGGGGCGGCGCAGTCGGGCAAGCGGTCGTCGCTGAAGCTGCTGCAGCTCCTGCGGGACGAGGACGTGATCGCCACGGCCCGCGACGAGGCCGCCGCCCTCCTGGAGGAGGACCCGGACCTGACGTCGTACGAGGGGTTGCGGGCGGAGATCGCCCGGCTGCTGGCGGACGAACGCGCGGAGTACTTGGAGAAGACCTGACCCCTATGGCCGTCGGGCGGGGGCAGCGTGTAGCGCTCACGGCGTCCGGGACGTGGGGCGCTTACGGTCGTCCGGGGCGCGCGGCCCTTACGGTCATCCGGCGGCGCGCAGGGGGCTTCGGGCACCTGCGCGGCGCGCCCACGCGGTCCTTGGTGGCGCGCCGGTGTGGCGGTTGCGGCCGTCCGGCGGCGCGCTGAGGATTTGGGCGCCGGTGCGGCGGGATGGTGTGCGGTGGTGCTCGGCGCAATGCGTGCGGCGGGACGGGGCCGTTGGCGGTGAGCGGCGTGTGGCGCTTCGCCCGCGCGGTCCTGGGTGCCGGTGTGGTGCGGCGGCGTGTGGGGCTTCGGTGGCGCGATGGGCAGCCTGCCGGCAGTGGAAAAGCCCAGCCGCGGGGACGGCCTCCCCCCGAATGCCGTCCCCGGCTGGGCCCACCCTCGGGTCAGGTGCCGAGGGAACCGGCGTGCGGAAGGGCTCACGATCACGCCGGTCGGCCTTCATGTGGGTCACCTTGAAGGCCGCAGAACTCATCATGCGGGCCCGTCGCGCCGATGTGAATCACCCTTGCGCACTCGAGGCAGACACTTGTCCACTCTTGACCTGCGCGAACATGCGGAACAATGGGTCACATGACGCGGATCATCGCAGGCAGCGCAGGTGGCAGGCGGTTGGCGGTGCCGCCGGGGCGGGGGACGAGACCGACCAGCGACAGGGCCAGAGAAGGGATCTTCTTGACGCTCGACTCCCTGTACGGCCTCACCGGCGCCCGCCTGCTCGACCTGTACGCCGGGTCCGGCGCGATCGGCCTGGAGGCGCTGTCCAGGGGCGCCAAGGAGGCCGTGCTGGTGGAGTCCGACCCCAAGGCCGTCAGGACGATCAAGGCGAACGTCCAGTCGCTGGGCCTCGACGGCGCCAGGGTGATCGCGGACAAGGTCGAGCGCCTGCTCGGCAACCCGCCCGCCGAGCCGTACGACATCGTCTTCGCCGACCCGCCCTACGCCGTGTCCGACGAGGAGGTCCGGCGGACGCTGGAGTCGCTGCGCGACAACGGCTGGTTGCTGGATGAGGCTTTGGTGGCATTCGAGAGGGAAAGCAGGGGAAAGGCACTGATGTGGCCGGAAGGCTACGTTGAGGAGAGGGTCCGTCGTTATGGCGAAGCATCCGTTTGGTACGGTCGCGCCGCCGGGAACCCGTAGACCTGGGAGGCGTCTTGCGCCGCGTAGTCTGCCCGGGGTCGTTCGACCCCATCACCAATGGCCACCTCGACATCATCGGCCGGTCCGCCCGGCTCTATGACGAGGTGACCGTGGCAGTCCTCATCAACGTCGAGAAAAGCAGCCTGTTCACGGTGGACGAACGAATTGAGGTCCTGCAGACCGTGACCAAGGAATATCCGAACGTCAAGGTGCGGAAATTCCACGGACTGCTGGTCGACTTCTGCAGGCAGAACGACATCCCCGCCATCGTCAAAGGCATCAGGGTGGTCAGCGACTTCGACTACGAGTTGCAGATGGCGCAGCTCAACTACCGCCTGTCGGGGGTCGAGACGCTGTTCATGCCCACGAACCCCGAATACTCGTTCCTGTCCTCCAGCAGGGTGAAGGAGATCGCCAGGTATGGTGGGGACGTCTCGGGCCTCGTGCCCGATCTCGTGCACAAGCTGCTCATCGAGCGGCTCAGGGGCTGAGCGCGACCTGCTATCCTTTCATTTCGGCCTTGTACGACGGCGATCGTCTCGCCATGCCTAGCGAGAGCAGGATGACTCAGCACCTCGACCCCCGCTCCCCGTGGGTGATCTCAACCCATGACCTGGGAAAGCGGCCGGGCACGATGCGGCAGATGACTCTGACCCTCCCGGCACCGGCGGATCTCGGCGTCGACATGATCGGTGTCCCCAAAGACGCCGAAGTCGAGCTGGACCTCCGGCTCGAAGCAGTGATGGAAGGCGTGCTCGTGTCGGGCACGGCGCAGGCCCCGCTCGCCGGGGAGTGCGCCCGCTGTCTCGACCCCGTCACCTCGGACATCGAGGTTGACCTGCAGGAGCTGTTCTTCTACTCCGACGAGGACGCCTCGGACGAGGATTCGCTGCTCGACGGTGAGCTGCTCGACCTCGAGCCGACGTTCCGCGACGCGGTGGTGCTCGCACTGCCGTTGAGCCCCGTCTGCCGTGAGGACTGCGAAGGGCTCTGCACGGAGTGTGGGATCAAGCTGGCCGAGGCCGGCGAGGATCACCGGCACGACAAGATCGATGCCCGCTGGGCGTCGTTGCAAGGTCTGATTACCGACAAAGATAACGATCAGGAGAAGTGACGTGGCCGTCCCGAAGCGAAAGATGTCGCGGAGTAACACCCGCCACCGTCGCTCCCAGTGGAAGACGACTGCTGTCGCCCTGGTGAGCTGCCCGCAGTGCCGTTCGCCCAAGCAGCCGCACATCGCGTGCCCCACCTGCGGCACCTACAACCGGCGTCAGGTCATCGAGCCTTCCGCCTGATCCGTCAGCAGTTGACGTGATGCCGACCGGGTGCGATGGTGCCTCGGTCGGCGTTACCGTCTCAGATGCGTGCGGCGGCGGTTCGCCCGCGGCCGTGGTGGACGCCGGGGCTACGCGTTACCCCGACGCCCACCACGTTTTCGGGCATCTTCCGCAGTCGCCACACCATGCGAAGATGTCCGAGGAGGAAAGCACGTGGGCACAGGTCCTAAGCCGGTGGCCGTAGAGGTCGCCCGAGACGAGCTGCAGCGGGTCCTGGCGGTCGGCCTCGACTCCGACATCCTGGAGCGGGCGCTGACGCACCGCTCCTACGCCTACGAGAACGGCGGCCTGCCCACCAACGAGCGCCTGGAGTTCCTGGGCGACTCGGTGCTGGGCCTGGTGGTCACCGACACCCTCTACCGCAACCACCCCGACCTCCCCGAGGGCCAGCTGGCGAAGCTGCGCGCCGCGGTGGTCAACATGCGCGCGCTGGCCGACGTGGCCCGCAACCTGGGCCTGGGCCGGTTCCTTCGGCTCGGCAGGGGCGAGGAGGGCACCGGCGGGCGCGACAAGTCGTCCATCCTGGCCGACACCCTCGAGGCGCTGATCGGCGCGATCTACGTCGACAAGGGGCTCGACGAGGCGTTCCGGGTGGTGCACCTGCTGTTCGACCCGCTGATCGTCCGTTCGGCCTCGCTCGGCGCCGGGCTCGACTGGAAGACCTCCCTGCAGGAGCTGACGGCCTCCGAGGCGCTCGGCGTGCCCGAGTACCACGTCGAGGAGAGCGGCCCCGACCACGCCAAGTCGTTCACGGCGATGGTGCGGGTCGGCGGCGAGTCGTACGGTTCGGGCACCGGGCGCAGCAAGAAGGAGGCCGAGCAGCAGGCGGCCGAGGCGGCCTGGACCCGGATCAGGGCCCGGCGCGAGCAGCGCGAGAGCCAGCCCGCGGGCTGAACGCCCGCCCGGGGCGAGCCACACGAAAGGGTCTGAGGTGCCTGAGCTACCGGAGGTCGAGGTCGTCAGGCGCGGCCTCGCGCAGTGGGTCACCGGGCGCGAGATCGCCTCGGCGGAGGTGCTGCACCCCCGCGCCATCAGGCGGCACGCGCCAGGAGCCGACGAGTTCGCCGCGCGCCTGAAGGGCCGCGCGGTGCTGTCCGCCGAGCGGCGCGGCAAATACCTGTGGCTCCCGCTGTCGGGCGCCGAGGAGGCCCTCCTGGCCCACCTGGGGATGAGCGGCCAGCTGCTGGTCGTCGAGCCCGACTCGCCGCCGGAGAAGCACCTGCGGGTACGCCTCCGCTTCGAGGACGGCGGCCCCGACCTGCGCTTCGTCGACCAGCGGACGTTCGGTCACGTCATGCTGACCGGCCTGGCCGAGGGCGTCCCCGAGCCGATCGCCCACATCGCCCCCGACCCGTTCGAGCCGGTGTTCGACGACGCGGAGTTCGCCCGCCGGCTCAGGGCCAGGCACACGGAGATCAAGCGCGCGCTGCTCGACCAGTCGCTGATCAGCGGCGTCGGCAACATCTACGCCGACGAGGCCCTGTGGATCGCCCGCCTGCACTGGGCCCGGCAGACGCAGACGCTCCCGCGTCCCAGGATCGCCGAGCTGCTGGCCGGGGTCCGCGCCGTCATGTCCTCCGCGCTGCAGCAGGGCGGCACCTCGTTCGACAGCCTGTACGTCAACGTCAACGGCGAGAGCGGCTACTTCGAGCGCTCGCTGGAGGTCTACGGCCGGCGCGACCTGCCCTGCTCCCGCTGCGGCACCGCGATCAGGCGCGAGCCGTTCATGAACCGCTCGTCCTACTCCTGCCCCAGATGCCAGCGACGGCCGCGGTGAGAACGGCGAGCCCGGAGCCCAGCCACATCACCGCGGAGATCGAGACGCCGTCCACGACCCGGCCGCCGGCGAACGCGCCGAGCGCGATGGAGACGTTGAAGGCGCCGACGAAGAGCGCCGTGCCGAGCTCCCCGCCGCCCGCGCGCATGATCCACAGCTGCAGGGTCACCCCGACGCCTCCGTAACCGAAGCCCCACACCAGCAGCACGACCAGCGGCAGGCCGATCGAGGCCAGGGCCGCCGTGGCGAGCGCGATGAGGGCGGCCAGAGCGATCAGGACCGGCTTGGGGTTTCTGGCCGCCCATGCCCCGGCGGCGAAGTTGCCCGCCACGCCCGCGGCGCCGTACAGGAGCAGGAGCGTGCTGACGAGGGTGGGGCCGGCGTGCGAGACCTGCTCCAGGAACGGCCGGACGTAGGTGTAGGCCGCGAAGTGGCCGGACACGACGAGCACGGTCAGGACGAGGACGGTCCTGAGCGGCCCCGAGAGCCATCCGCGCCGGGATCCCGCGGTCCGGGCAGGGGGCTCGCCCGGAAGGGACGGCAGGGTCGCGTACAGGACGGCGGTCAGGGCCAGCGCCACCACCCCCATCGCGACGAACGCGCTGCGCCACCCCGCGAACGACGACACGAACGTCGCCGCGGGCACCCCCAGCACCGACGCCACGGACACCCCGGCCAGGATGATCGACGTGGCCCGCCCGACGGACCGTTCCGGCACCAGCCGCGTCCCGAGGCCGGCCGCGAACGCCCAGAACCCGCCGATGCTCACCCCCGTCAGCACCCGGGCGGCCAGGATGACGGGATAGCCCGGCGCGAACGCGCCCACCAGGTTGGCCACCCCCAGCAGCGCCATGAGCACGATCAAGATCACCCGCCGGTCCAGCCGGCGGGCGGTGAACGCCAGCACCGGTGCGGACACGGCCGCGACCAGCCCAGGAGCCGACATCATCAGCCCGGCCGTCCCGTCGGACACCCCAAGGGTGGCGGCGATCGAGGTCAGCAGGCCGACGGGCAGCATCTCGCTGGTCACGACGGTGAAGGTGCCCACCGCCACCGACGACACGGCGAGCCAGCGCGCCCGGATGGCGGGGGAGACATCAGTAGTGGTCATGCCCCTCAGCCTCGGGTTCGGCGGCGGACGGGAACAATGACGAAGTCCGAAGGCTTGGTTTAGGCAGGCTAAGCGATCCGAGGTGATGGGGATGGAGTTCAGGGAGCTGGAGTGCTTCGTGGTGCTCAGCGAGGAGCTGCACTTCGCGCGTACGGCCGAGCGCCTCTACCTGTCGCCCGGCAGGGTGAGCCAGCTCATGCGCTCGCTGGAGACCAGGATCGGCGGCAGGCTCTTCGAGCGCACCAGCCGCAGGGTGCGCCTCACGCCGCTGGGCGAGCGCTTCCTGGCCGACCTGCGCCCCTCCTACGACGGCCTGGCGAACGCGGTGCGCCGGGCCAAGACCGCCGCCCGCGAGGTGACCGGCCGGCTCAGGGTCGGTTTCCTGGCCACGCCCACGGAGGCCGTCACCGGCAGCGTGCGGGCCTTCGAGCGCCGGTATCCGGAATGCGAGGTGGAGCTGGTCGAGATCCCGCTCTCGGACCCTTTCGGCAAGCTGCGGGCCGGGCAGGTGGATCTCTCGTTCACGCTACTCCCGGTGAACGAGCCGGACCTGGCGACCGGCGAGGGGCTGAACGAGGTCTCCTACCAACTGGGCGTCTCCACCCGCCATCCGCTGGCCGCCCGCCCCGGCATCGCCGCGGAAGAGCTGGTGAACGTCCCCCTGATCGGCCTGGACGGCCCCGCCCCGCGCGCCTATCGTGAGCGGATCGCACCGTCCGTAACCCCTTCCGGACGTCCGATTCCCCGGGCCGGCACCGTGACGACCAGCCAGGAGGGCCTGACCCAGGTGGCGCTCGACCGGGGTGGCATGCTGTTCTGCACGCCGACGGCGGCCCACCACCGCCGGCCCGACGTGAGCTTCGTCCCCGTCACCGGGCTGAGCCCGTCGATCATGGGCCTGGCCTGGGTGAAGGCGGCCGAGACCGCGGCCGTGCTGGCGTTCGACGAGGCGGCGGCCGGGCACGCACACCGGATGGAATCCCTTGTGGCCTGACGGGAGATGAAATGCAGGAAAACAATGACAATTCACGGCTGACGGCCTGGGTACGGGGCAGGGTCCAAGGGGTGGGGTTCCGCTGGTGGACCCGGGCGCGCGCACTGGAGCTGGGGCTCGTGGGATGGGCGCGCAACACCGACGACGGACGGGTGGAGGTGGTCGTGGAGGGCCCGCGCGAGGCGTGCGTCAAGCTGCTGGCGCTGCTCAGAGGTTGCGACACGCCGGGCAGGGTCGATGGAGTAGTGGAACGTTGGAGTGAACCCCGAGGTAGTTTGGGTGGATTTGTGGAGCGGTAGCGACTTCCGTTAAACCGCCCAAATAGGGTATAGTTGTATGTCGGGAGTGCCCATCAGTAGGGCTCAGCGGTTCGTTCGACTTGACCGCCCACACTGCCGGTGCGACTCTTGTTAGGTACCACGCGCACCCCTCCCGCGGAATAAGAAGTGCGCGAACCAGTCTGGTCACTCAGCGTGGAGGACCCTTTACCATGGCGAAGGCTCTACTCGGCCACGTCGGCGGTCCTGACCCTCGGATGGTCTCGGAGATGCGCCGCCTGCAGCAGCGTATCCGGGATCTGGAGGCAGAACTCATCCGACTTCAGGCCACCAATGACGCTCTTGCGGCGCAAACCCGCGATGAGGCACTAAGCCGCATGCAAGAGCGCGAGCCGGCACTCACCTGAGAGTGATCGGAGCGCAAGACCCCAGGGACGTCTCGGAGAGGCGTCCCTTGTTATTTGCGCATATTCGGAAAGCTTCCTTTACGCGGGCCGGGCAGTCATGGACTGTACCGGCCCGCGTGGGGCAGTGAGGACCAGTAGGCTTTCCGAAGTCCGCATCAGGGAGAAGGGGGTCGCGCTTGTATTTGAAGACCCTCACCCTGCGCGGCTTCAAGTCTTTCGCCTCAGCGACCGCCCTCCGTCTCGAACCGGGCATCACCTGCGTCGTCGGCCCCAACGGCTCGGGAAAGTCCAACGTCGTCGACGCCCTCGCCTGGGTCATGGGCGAGCACAGCGCCAAGTCGCTGCGCGGCGGCAAGATGGAGGACGTCATCTTCGCCGGCACCTCCTCCAGGCCGCCGCTCGGGCGCGCCGAGGTGACGCTGACCATCGACAACACCGACGGCGCGCTGCCGATCGACTACACCGAGGTCACGATCAGCCGGCTGATGTTCAGGTCGGGGCAGAGCGAATACGCGATCAACGGCGACACCTGCCGCCTGCTCGACATCCAGGAGTTGCTGTCCGACTCCGGCATCGGCCGCGAGATGCACGTGATCGTCGGCCAGGGCCAGCTCGACGCCGTCCTGCACGCGGGGCCCGAGGACCGGCGGGCGTTCATCGAAGAGGCCGCGGGCGTCCTCAAGCACCGCAAGCGCAAGGAAAAGGCGCTGCGCAAGCTCGACTCCATGCAGGCCAACCTGACCCGCGTGCAGGACCTCACCACCGAGCTGCGCCGCCAGCTCAAGCCGCTGGGCCGGCAGGCGGAGATCGCCCGCAAGGCCGCCGTCATCCAGGCCGACCTGCGCGACGCCCGGCTGCGGCTGCTGGCCGACGACGTGTGCATCCTGCGTACGACGCTGCAGCGCGAGGCCGCCGACGAGGCCGCGATCACGGCCAGGCGCAACCAGGTCGAGGCCGAGCTGGCCGAGGGCCAGCAGCGCGAGGCGGCCCTGGAGACGGCCGAGGCCGAGACCCAGCCGCGGCTGAGCGCCGCGCAGGAGACGTACTTCCGGCTCTCGTCGCTGCGCGAGCGCATCACCGGCCTGGCGCAGCTCGCCGCCGAGCGCCACCGGCACGCGCTCGACGCCGCCGCCATCGAGCGCCGCGGCCGAGACCCCGAAGACCTCGAGCGCGAGGCCGCCGAGGTGCGCGAGCGGGAGCTGATCCTCAGCGCCGAGCTGGAGCAGGCTCAGGAGCTGCTGGAGGAGGCCGTCCAGCGGCGGGCCGAGGCCGAGGCCGAGCTGAGCGCCGAGGAGCACCGCCTCGCCCTGGCCGCCCGGGCCGCCGCCGACCGCCGCGAGGGGCTGGCCAAGCTGCGCGGCCAGGTCGATTCCGTACGGAGCCGGACGCGGGCCGCCGAGGAGGAGATCGGGCGGCTCCAGCAGTCCGTGGCCGACGCGGCCGGGCGCGAGCGGCGGGCCAGGGAGGACCTGGAGGCGCAGCGGCTGGAGGAGCCCGCGGTCGATCCCGCGCTCGCCGAGGAGCTGGCCACGGCGCAGGCGCTGGTGGAGGAGGCCAGGGCGGTCGCCGACGAGGCGCGGGCGGCGGCCGAGGAGGCCAAGGCGGGCCTCGACGCGCCGCGCGCCGCTCTGCAGGCCGCCAAGTCCGGGATGACCACCGCGCGCGCCGCCGACCAGGAGGCCCAGCGGTCCGTGGCGGCGCTGATCGCCCGCCGCGACGCCCTGGAGCTGGGGCTCGCCAAGGGCGACGGCGGCGCGGCCCTGCTGGACGCCGACCTGGCCGGGGTGCTGGGGCCGCTGGCCGCCTCGATGCAGGTCACGCCCGGCGCGGAGCCGGCGGTGGCGGCCGTGCTGGGCCCGGTCGCCGAGGCCATCGCGGTCAAGTCCCTCGACACGGCCGTCGAGGCCCTTGACCTGCTGCGCACCCAGGGTTCGGGCCAGGCGACCCTCCTGGTGGGGGCGGACGACGACAGGGCCCGGCGCACCCGTACTGCGGCTCCCGAGGGCGGCCAGTGGGCCGCCGACCTCGTCACGGTCCCCGACCACCTGCGGCCCGCCCTCGACCACGTCCTCGCGGACGTCGTGCTCGTGGCCGACCTCGAAGCCGCCCGCGCGGTCGTCGAGAGCCACCCCGAGCTCAGGGCGGTCACCAGGGCGGGCGACCTGGTGAGCGCGTACCTGGCCAGCGGCGGCTCCGAGGGCGGCACCTCCGTGCTGCAGGTACGGGCCGCGTTCGACGAGGCCGTCAGGGACCTGGAGGAGGCCGAGGGCCGGGCCGAGGAGACGGCCGTCGCCCTCGACCAGGCGGCCGAGCAGGAGCAGGCGGCCCAGGCGGCGCTGGAGGCCGCCCAGGCGAAGGCCAACGAGGCCCAGACCGCCGTCAGCACCGCGCAGGCGGGCGTGAGCGCCGTCCAGGGGACCCTCGACCAGGTCAGGGGCCGCCAGCGGGAGGCCGACCAGCGCAACGCCGCCGCCGCCAAGCGCCTGGCCCAGCTCGAGGCCGCCGCCAACGCCGCCCACGACGAGGCCGAGCGCCTGGCCGTGAGCGTCACCAAGGCGGAGGAGGCCCGCGCCGAGGGGCTGGAGGAGGTGGCCGAGCTGGAGATCCGCCTGGCCGAGGCCGAATACGCCCAGGAGCTGGAGTCCGAGCCCACCACCGACCTCCGCGACGACCTGGCCGGCGCCTGCGAGGTCGCCCGGCAGCGCGAGATGGACACCCGGCTCCAGGTCCGCACCGCCGAGGAGCGGGTCAAGGGCATCGAGGGCCGCGCCGACGGGCTCGTCCGGGCCGCCCAGCGCGAGCGCCAGGACCGCGCCCAGGCCGCGGCCCAGCGCGCCATGCGCCGTCGGCAGGCCGCCGTGGCCGAGGCCGTCAGCAAGGGCGCCAAGCAGGTGCTCAGGGAGCTCGAGTCCTCCGTCCGGCTCGCGTCGAGGGAGCGCGACGAGGCCGACCTCGCCAGGGTCGCCGTCGACGCCGAGCTCAAGCAGGTGCGCCTGCGCGTCCGCGAGCTCGGCCAGGAGCTGGACAAGCTGGTCAACCGGGTGCACGGCAGCGAGGTCGCCCGCACCGAGCAGCGGCTGCGGCTGGAGCAGATGGAGCAGCGGGCGCTGGAGGAGTTCGGGGTCGAGATCGAGGCCCTGATCTCCGAGTACGGGCCCGAGGTCCCGGTCCCCGGCGACCCGCCCGTGCCGTACGTGCGCGAGGAGCAGGAGAAGCGGGCCAGGGCCGCCGAGCGGCAGATGAACCAGCTCGGCAAGGTCAACCCCCTCGCCCTGGAGGAGTTCGCGGCGCTGGAGGAGCGGCACGCGTTCCTCACCTCGCAGCTGGAGGACCTCAAGAAGACCAGGCGCGACCTGCTGCTCGTGGTCAAGGAGGTCGACGACCGGGTGGAGCAGATGTTCGCCTCGGCGTACGAGGACGTGGCCCGGGAGTTCGAGCAGATCTTCACCAGGGTGTTCCCGGGCGGCGATGGACGGCTGGTGCTGACCGAGCCGGCCGACATGCTGACCACCGGCATCGAGGTCGAGGCGAGGCCGCCGGGCAAGAAGGTCAAGCGGCTGTCGCTGCTGTCGGGCGGGGAGCGCTCGCTGACCGCGGTGGCGTTCCTGATCTCCATCTTCAAGGCGCGGCCCTCGCCGTTCTACGTGATGGACGAGGTCGAGGCGGCGCTCGACGACACGAACACGCAGCGGCTGCTGACGCTGTTCGAGGAGCTGCGGCAGAGCTCGCAGCTGATCGTCATCACTCACAACAAGCGCACGATGGAGATCGCCGACGCGCTCTACGGCGTCTCGATGCGCGGGGACGGCGTGACGCAGGTCGTCAGCCAGCGGCTCCGCGAACGCGAGCCGGCCTGACACCGGCTGCTCACGGAGTGGTGGCGGCGCGCCGGACAGCCGGTCTGAGGGCGTGAGTTGGGCCTGATCGGTGGTGCCTTGGGCATGACCATGCCGGTCGATCTGGAAAACTGACATCTTGTGGATGGTTACCTCGGCGTCATAGTGATCGTGGCCGTCGTCGCCCTGCTGGCGGCCGGCGGCCTTCTGCTGTACTTCAAGCCGGGTCGCAAGGCGGCCCCGCCGGTCAAACCGCCAGAGACGCCCGTGCTCCCCGAGCAGGAGGAGAAGCCCGCGGGAGTGGCGGGTGAGGAGGGCGAAGGCGCGACCACCACGCTGCCGCCCCCGGTCAAGCCCGCCGAGCCGGCCGTCGTCACGCCCGAGATCGAGGTGCCGCCGCCGTCCGCGGGCCGGATGGTGCGGCTGCGCTCGCGGCTGGCACGCTCGCAGAGCGCCCTCGGGCGCGGCCTGCTGGAGCTGCTCTCCCGCGACCGCCTCGACGACGACGTGTGGGACGAGGTCGAGGAGAAGCTGATCACCGCCGACGTCGGCGTCGCGCCGACCCGGGTGATCGTCGACGACCTGCGCACCAAGGTCAAGGTGCTGGGCAGCCGCACCCCCGAGGAGCTGCGCGGCCTGCTGCGCGAGGAGCTGCTGGCCCAGGTCAACCCCGACCTCGACCGCACGCTGCACGTCCAGAAGCACGGCGAGCGGCCCGCGGTGGCCCTCATCGTGGGCGTCAACGGCACCGGCAAGACCACCACCACCGGCAAGCTCGCCCGCTCGCTCGTCGGCGACGGCAAGAAGGTCGTGCTCGGCGCGGCCGACACGTTCCGCGCGGCCGCCGCCGACCAGCTCCAGACGTGGGGCGAGCGGGTGGGGGCCGACGTCGTTCGCGGTCCCGAGGGCGGCGACCCGGCCTCCGTGGCGTTCGACGCCGTCGCCAAGGGGATCGAGGAGAAGGTCGACGTGGTCATCGTCGACACCGCGGGCCGCCTTCACACCAAGACCGGCCTCATGGACGAGCTGGGCAAGGTCAAGCGGGTCATCGAGAAGAAGGCCACGGTCGACGAGGTGCTGCTCGTCCTCGACGCCACCACGGGCCAGAACGGCATGCGCCAGGCCCAGGTGTTCGCCGAGGTGGTCAACATCACCGGCATCGCGCTGACCAAGCTCGACGGCACCGCCAAGGGCGGCATCGTGATCTCCGTGCAGCGGGAGCTGGGGGTGCCGGTCAAGCTCGCGGGGCTCGGCGAGGGGCCCGACGACCTGGCGCCGTTCGACCCCGAGGTGTTCGTGGACGCGATCCTGGGGGAGTGAGGCGAACACGATTCGGGCGCGCGGTAATTGACGAGGTAATAGCCATTACCAGATAAACAATTGTTCGAGGGCTTTTCCCTGTGCTGACATGTAGCGGTCATCAATGATCGCTCGTACCGCGCAAAGGGGCGCCATGAAGAAGATCGTCGTTCATCGGCCAGGAACCGTGAAGCCGACCGCCGCGGCCGCGCCGAGGCACAGCGCCTGAGCCGCCCGGCCGGCGTCTCGTGGGGCGCCGGCCAGCACGGAAAGGCCGTTCGTGGACACGATCTCCCTTGACGCCGACCGCCGGATCGGCGGCCCCTACACTTTCGCGGCCGGGCTCCTCGGCCACCTCGTCCCGCGGGCGCTGGAGCGCCGGCCGGAGCTGGTCGCCGCGCACGACATCGAGATCCGCACCGCCGCGCCGCGGCTGCGCGAGTCCGTCCCCGAGCGCAGGAGCTCGCTGGCCGGCCGCCTGCCCACGGGGCAGCGCATTCTCGTGCCCGGCGCCCGGCGCAGCCTCAGGATCGCGAACGGGCTGGCCGAGTTCGTCCGCGACCACCTGCGCGACGCGGGCCCGCTCGCGCTCACCGTGACGAACCTGGGCACGGCCGACCACACCGACACCGAGCTGGTGGCCGTGCTGCGGCGCAGGCTCGACCCGGGGCTGCTGCGCATCGACGAGGGCCCGCCGGTCCCGAGCACCGGACCGCTGTGCGCGGACTTCGACCGCTACCGCGACGAGGGCTTCCATCACGCCATGGCCGAGTCGGGCCTGGCCGTGCTGCGCGGGATGGCGTACGAGGACGACCCGGAGGGCTGGCAGCACCTCCTGCAGCGCGTCGCCGGCGCGCTGGAGGCCATCGAGCGCGAGGACGAGGCCCGCGAGCTCTACGACCGGGCCAGGCGCGTGAGCACCGACCCCAAGCACCGCGCCACCGTCGCGTACGCCACCGCCATGATCCTCGTACGCCACCACGACCCCGCCCGGCGCGACCCCGAACAGGCCCTGGCCTGGATCAACGAGGCGATCACGATCACGTCGCTGCTGCCGGACCACCGCGAGCGGGCCTTCCACCTCGGGTTCGACCTCAACGGCAAGGCCCTGGTCGAGGTGCGCAGGGGCCGTCACGAGGCGGCGATGGAGCTCGTCCAGGAGGCCATCGACCTGGCCGAGACGGACCTGGCCGGCGAGCACCCGATCCACCGGCTCGTGCTGCACGCCAACAGGGCGCAGCTTCTGGCCATGGCGGGCCGGACGGAGGAGGCGCTGGCCGGCTACACGCGGGCCGTCGAGGCCGATCCCGGCTACCCCGACTACTACCTCGAACGCGGCAACCTGCTGCACCGGCTCGGCCGGACGCAGGAGGCGCTGGTCGACTACGAGGCGGTCATGCGGCTCAGCCCGCCCTTCCCCGAGGCGTACTACAACCGGGCCGAGGTCCGGTTCGCGGCGGGCGACCTCGACGGGGCCCGCGCCGACCTGGACCACACGCTGGAGCTGGACCCCGAGTTCGCGCCCGCGTACGTGAACCGCAGCGGTATCGATGTGGTGATGGGGGACTACGCGGGAGCCAGGGAGGACGTGGTGCGCGGGCTGGGGCTGACGCCCCGCGACCCCCACCTGCTGTGCGTGCTCGGGCAGGTGGAGCTGGCCGAGGGCCGGCGCCCGGAAGCGCGGACCGCGTTCGACGGGGCGCTGGAGGCCGACCCCGAGCTGGTGGCGGCCTGGGCGGGCCGGGCCGAGCTGGCCTTCGAGAGCGGCGACCACGACGCGGCGCTGGCCGACCTGACCCACGCGCTGAAGCTGGCGGAGACGGCCGAGCTGCTGTTCAACAGGTCCGTGCTCTACCGGGCCGCGGGGCTGGCGGACAAGGCCAGGGACGACCTGCTCAGGGCCGCGGAGCTGGCCCCTGACGACGAGGAGGTCAGGCGGGCGCTGGCCGAGGCGTGATCGCCGTAGTGGCGGGTTAGGCTCGCGGCTCCGCGGGGTGCGAGCGCGGCCGGATCGGAACCACGAGGGGCGTCCCCGCCACCGGATCCTCGATGACCTTGGCGTCCAGCTCGAACACCTCACCCAGCAGGTCCTCGGTCAGCACCTCGTGCGGGGTGCCCGCGGCGACCACCCGCCCGGCGCGCATGGCCACCAGCCGGTCGGCGTAACGGGCGGCCAGGTTGAGGTCGTGCAGGACCATGACGACCGTGCGGCCCGCCTCCTGGTGCAGGTGCCGTACGAGCTCCAGCACCTCCACCTGGTGCGCCAGGTCCAGGAACGTGGTCGGCTCGTCGAGCAGCAGCAGGTCCGTGCCCTGGGCCAGGGCCATGGAGATCCACGCCCGCTGCCGCTGCCCGCCCGACAGCTCGTCCAGCGGCCGTTCCGCCAGGTCGGCCAGGCCCGTCATGTCCAGGGCGGCCGCGACGGCGCCCTCGTCGTCCGAGGACCACTGCCGGTACCACGTCTGGTGCGGATGCCTGCCCCTGGCCACCAGGTCGGCCACGGTCAGCCCTTCGGGGGCGCTCGGCGCCTGGGGGAGCACGCCGAGGATCTTGGCCACCTCGCGGGTGGGGATCTTGTCGATGCGCTTGCCGTCCAGCAGCACCTCGCCGCCCTGCGGCTTGAGCAGGCGGCCGAGCGCGCGCAGCAGCGTCGACTTGCCGCAGCCGTTCGGACCGATGATCGTGGTCACCGTGCCCGCCTCGATGCCGAGGTCGAGCCCGTCGACGACCAGGCGTTCGCCGTATCCGAGTTTGACGCCGGCGGCCTGCAGCCTCATTTGCGTGACCTCCAGATCAGGTGGATCAGGTAAGGGGCGCCCAGCACGGCCGTGACGATGCCGACCGGCAGCTCCAGCGGGGAGAACGCGGTCCTGGCGATCAGGTCGGCTGCGGTGGTGAGCACGGCGCCCACGACCGCCGAGCACAGCAGCGGCGGCTGGGCGGAGCGGGTGAGCCTGAGCGCGATCTGCGGCGAGGCCAGGGCCACGAACGCGATCGGGCCGGCGGAGGCGGTGGCCACGGCGGCCAGCAGCACGGCCGCCAGGATCATCAGGGCGCGGGACACGTTGGTGCGGACGCCGAGCGCGGTCACCGTGTCGTCGCCGAAGCGCAGCGCGTCGAGGGAGCGGGTGCCGAGCAGGGTCAGCGGCACCAGCACCGCCAGGGCCAGCGCGGTGGGCAGCACGTGCTCCCAGCCGCGGCCGTTGAGCGAGCCGCTGATCCAGACCATGGCGCGGCCGGTGTCGTTGACGTCGCCGACGGTCAGGAGCCAGAACTTGATGTTCGTGAACACGGCGGCCACGCCGATGCCGACCAGGACCAGCCGGTAGCCGTCCAGACCGCGCCGCCACGCCAGCCCGTACACGACGGCCGCGCCGACCAGGCCGCCGAGCAGGGCCAGCGCGGGGATGCCGGCGGTGGCCAGCAGTCCGCTGGCGCCGCCGTACGCGCTGCCGCTGGCCACGACGCCGGCCACGACCGTGACCGAGGCGCCGGTGGTGACGCCGAGGATCTCGGGGCTGGCGAGCGGGTTGCGCGCGATGGACTGGATGATCGCGCCGGACAGCGCGAGCGCCGCGCCGACGAGGGCGCCGGTGAGGGCGCGCGGCAGACGCAGCTCCATGATGACGAAGTGGGCGGCGCTGTTGACGTCGAACGTGCCGGAGATCACCTCCGGCAGCGTCATCCGGATCTCGCCGATGCGCATGTTCATGGCCATGAGCAGGACGATCAGGACCAGGCCGATCAGGGAGACGGCGACGCCGCGCAGCCGTACCCGCCAGGACACGGCGCCGACGCGGAGGGAAAGAGCGGTCATCACAGTCGCACTGGCTTCCTGCGCCTGACGAGCGCGACGAAGAACGGCGCGCCGAGCAGCGCGAGCACCACGCCCACCTCCAGCTCTCCCGGCGGGGCCACCACACGGCCGATCACGTCGGCGAGCAGCAGCAGCGCCGCGCCGATCAGCCCCGAGAACGGCAGCAGCCACCGGTGGTCGGTGCCCGACAGCGGGCGGGCGAGGTGGGGCACGATCAGGCCCACGAACGCCAGCGAGCCGCAGGCCGCGACGGCCGCGCCCGACAGCAGGGTGACCGCGGCGACGCCGACGGTGCGGGTCGTGGAGATGTTCTGGCCGAGGCTCCTGGCCACGTCCTCGCCGAGGGAGAGCGCGTTCAGGCCCGGCGCGTTGACCATCGCGAGCACCAGGCCCACGAGGATGAACGGCAGCACCTGCCAGACCACGTCCGAGCCCCTGGCCGCGATCGAGCCGGCCTGCCAGAAGCGGAAGACGTCCATCGCCTGCTCGTCGAGCAGCACGATGGCCGAGGTCAGCGCGTACAGCAGGGCGCTCACGGCGGTGCCCGCCAGCGCCAGCGTGACCGGGGTCGGGCCGCCCCTGCCGCCCACCATGCCCAGCGCGAACACCCCGACGCTGGCGACCAGGGCGCCCGCCAGGCCGAACCAGATGTAGGCGAGCAGGCTGGAGGCGCCGAGCAGGATGATCGAGGACACCATCGCGAACGCCGCCCCCTGCGTGACGCCGAGCAGCCCCGGGTCGGCGAGCGGGTTGCGGGTGTGGCCCTGCATGAGCGCGCCCGCCACGCCGAGCGCGATCCCGGCGAGAACGCCCAAGGCGGTCCTGGGCAGGCGCAGCGAGCGGATGACGATGTCGTTCTCGGTCCCGGTGGGGGCCGCGAGGGCGTGCCAGGCGTCGGCGAGCGGCACGGACTTGGAGCCGACCGTGATGCTCAGCACGATCGCGACCAGCACGGCGGCCAGCAGCGCGAGGAGAACGGTGAGCCGCCTGTGCCGGATGCCATGGAGGCGCGGGGCCACAGCGGTCGCACTCACCCACGTCCTCCTCAACATTTGCCCGATCACGGTGAAGTATGCCAGCTTAGGCAGGGCTAACCTAATTTAGGGTTACCTTACTTTGGGATTCGGGAAAGGGATCTTATGAGACCGTTGCGCATGCTGGTCGGGGCTCTCCTTGTGGCGGGGCTCGCGGCCTGTGGTTCCTCCGGCGCTTCCGGGGGGAGCGCGGCGGCTCCTGCCTCCGGTGCCCCGTTCAGGACCGTCAAACACGCGATGGGCGAGACCGTGATCCCGGCCCAGCCGAAGCGGGTGGTGGCGCTCGACCAGAGCTTCGTCGACGCGGTGCTCACGCTGGAGACGCCGGTGGTGGGGTACACCACGTACCGGTCGCTCGACGACAAGCTGCCCGCCTACCTGGGAGCCGTCGCCGAGCAGTACGGCAAGGAGGCCACCCCGGTCGGCTCGCTGGAGCAGCCGAGCCTGGAGAAGATCATGGCGCTGAAGCCCGATCTGATCGTCTCGGCGAAGGTCCGGCACGAGGCCCTGTACGACAAGCTGTCCAAGATCGCGCCGACCGTCTTCAGTGAGACCACCGGGGCCATCTGGAAGGAGAACATTCGGCTCATGGGACAGGCCCTGGGCAAGGAACAGCTCGCCGACACCAGGATCAAGGAGTATGAGGGACGAGCGGCCAAGATCGGCGCGGCCATCAAGGCGAAGGACGGCGAGCTGCCGACGATCTCGGTCGTGCGGTTCGCCGGCGAGCCGACAGTCAGGCTTTATGTTGAGAAGTCCTATTCCGGGCTGGTGTTGAAGGATGTCGGGTTCCCGCGGCCCGAGGGGCAGCCGACCGAGCAGGACGCCATCGCGGTGGACATCAGCCAGGAGCGGATCGCGGACCTGGACGCCGACCACATCTTCGTCTCGACATATCAGGATCCGTCGGCGGAGGGGCCCAAAGAGAAGTTCGTGAACAACCCGCTCTGGGGCAAGCTCAAGGGCGACAAGCACGATGTCTCTGACCTGACCTGGATGACCGCGGTGGGCATGCAGGGGGCGCACGCGATCCTGGACGACGTGGCCAAGCTCTTCGAGGTGGACCCGGCCAAGGCCTGAGCCCGCTCAGTCCGGCAGGAACGCGCGGAGCTCGTCCAGGTGGGGTTCGACGTCCAGGCCCTGGTCGGCCAGCCATCCCGGGTTGCCGTAGGTGCCCCGGTAGCGGTCGCCGCTGTCGCAGACCAGGGTGACGATGCTGCCCTGCTCGCCCGCCGAGCGCATCTCCTGGATGAGGTCCACGCAGGCCGCCATGTTCGTGCCCGTGGAGCCGCCGACGTCCAGGCCCGTGACCTCGCGCGTCCAGTGCATGGCGGCGATCGAGCGGGCGTCGGGGACGGCGATCATGCGGTCGATGACGGACGGCTGGAACGAGGGCTCCACGCGCGGGCGGCCGATGCCCTCGATGCGGGAGCCCCGCGCGGTGACCGAGGTGTCGCCGGAGACCCAGCTCGGGTAGAAGGCCGAGCCCTCCGGGTCGACGACGGCCAGGCGGGTGGGGTGGCGGCGGTAGCGGATGTAGCGGCCGATGGTCGACGACGTGCCGCCGGTGCCGGCGCCCACCACGATCCAGGAGGGTTCCGGGTGGGGCTCCATGGACATCTGGGAATAGATGGACTCGGCGATGTTGTTGTTCCCGCGCCAGTCGGTCGCCCGCTCCGCGTAGGTGAACTGGTCCATGAAATGGCCGCCGGTTTCGGCGGCCAGACGGTGAGATTCGTCATAGATCGCGCGAGGGTCGGTCACGAGGTGACACTTCCCGCCGTAGAACTCGATGAGGTGACACTTCTCCGGCGACGTGGACGCCGGCATGACCGCGATGAACGGCAGGTCCAGCAGCCGGGCGAAGTACGCCTCGCTGACGGCCGTGGATCCGCTCGACGCCTCCACGATCGTCGTGGCGGGCCCGATCCAGCCGTTCGCCAGGCCGTAGAGGAACAAGGACCGAGCAAGTCGATGTTTGAGTGAACCCGTTGGGTGTACCGACTCGTCTTTCAAGTAGAGGTTTACACCCCAGCGCGAGGGAAGCGGAAAGACGTGCAGATGTGTGTCGCAGCTACGGTTGGCATCGGCCTCGACCTTGCGTATGGCGTCTGTCACCCAGTGGCGCGAAGCAAGGTCGTGACGGTCCACAAAGCTCATGCCCATACGCTATCCCATGTGACTCTTGCCACTATTACTGCGAATTTGGGTGGGTAGTGTTATGATACTGAGACTTGTCCGGCCGTGGACGTGACGACACACGCCGCGAGCAGATGGACGGAAACCCCCTCTGACCAAGGCGGAACCTCTAACGCGTCCCTTACCTGGGACTTGCCATGATGGAAACCGCCCGCAGGCGGCTTGTGCCGAAACGGGGGATAGCGCAAGGGGGAATAAATTGATCACTATGACCGATGAGCAGCGTCAGGACTGGTTCGAGCGCGATGTCGTGCCCGTGACGTCGCAGCTGTTCGCCTCCGCCATGCGCCTCACCCGTAACGCCGCAGACGCGGAGGACCTGGTGCAGGAGACGGTGGCCAAGGCGTACACCTCGTACCACCAGTTCCGGGAGGGCACCAACCTCAAGGCGTGGCTGCACCGGATCCTCACCAACAACTTCATCAACGACTACCGCAAGAAGCAGCGTTCGCCCAAGTTGTCGGCCGCCGAGGACATCGAGGACTGGCAGCTGCACGCCGCCGAGTCGCACAGCTCGACGGGCCTGCGCTCGGCCGAGACCGAGGCGCTCGACCGGCTGCCCGACAGCGTCGTGATGAACGCCCTGCGTTCGCTGCCCGAGGACTTCCGCGTGGCCGTCTACCTGGCCGACGTGGAGGGGTTCGCGTACAAGGAGATCGCCGACCGCATGGGCACGCCCATCGGCACGGTCATGTCCCGCCTCCACCGGGGCCGCCGCCAGCTGCGCGGCATGCTCGAGGAGTACGCCCGCGAGGAAGGCGCCGTACGGCTCCCCGCCCAGCGCGCCGCGTGAAGACCCCTACGACCCCATCATGAGATGAAGGCGGACGCGTAAGACGCCGCCTTCATTGCGCAGCTGCACGAGATCGCAGAGCTGCCGGCTGATCCAGAGCCCGTATCCCCGAGGGGATTCGGGCTCAGGTGGTATGTAGCCGGGTAACGGGTCGTCCAGGGCGCCGCCCGGGTCGGCGACCTCGCAGACCAGCTCCCCGTCGCTCACCCACATCGTGATCATGCCGTGCCCGGCGCCGTGCTCGATGCTGTTCGCGGCGATCTCGGACACGCTGATCACGAGCGAGGTGATCAGGTTGCGGTCCATGCCGGCCGCTCTGGCGTAGTCGCCCACGCTCTGGCGCAGCCGCTTCAGCTCCCGGGCCGTGAAGGGGATGCTCTCGGCGCCGTCGGCCGGTGCGGGCAGAGGCGCGCGGTCGCCGTTCAGGACCAGCTCGTGGGGCTTGACGAAGCGGGTGCTGGCCGCCTCGCCGTCCGCGCCCAGCAGGAACGGGTGGCTGACCGGGCCGAAGTCGAACGCGGTCCTGGGGGCGCGGCGCACGTCGTACAGGCACATCATGATCGCCGCCGCCGGGCGGAGCGCGGCGTTGACCACCGACTCGTAGCGGATCAGCTCCCTGATGTCGCGCTCGCTCCTGCCCTCCCAGTCGGGCTCGCCGATGACGAGGGTGCGGCGGTCGCGGGTGTACTCGTGATAGGCGGCCAGGGTGCGGTACGGGTGGCCGTACCAGCCGGTCGAGACCCTGCTGTCGATGCGCCCGGCGTCGCGGCCGAGGGCGTCGTGCAGCAGGGCGAGCTTGTCCGCGCACGTGATCACCAGCACGTGCCTGCCCTCGTCGAGGGCGGAACGCACGCGCGGGGTGGCGAGCCTCACGAAGGTCTCGTCCGAGTCGTGCGGCACCGCGATGTGCCGTAGCGACTCGCCGTCCGAAGGTGCCCGGTCAGGGCGCACGGGCGAAACGTAGCAAGCGCTAGAGGTGCTGCGCAACGGCTATCAGCGCCACCGCCCCGAGCGCGCAGGCCACACCGGCCACCTGGATGGCCCGCAGCCGCTCTCCCAGCACCTGTCTGGCCAGCAGCAGGGTGCTCGCGGGGTACAGCGACACCAGCACGGCGACCAGGCTGAGCAGGCCGTCCTGCTGGGCCAGCAGGTAGAGGACATTGGCCGCCATGTCGAGCACGCCCGCCGCCACGATGATGTGCAGGGAGCCCGGGCCGGGCCTGAGCGCGCGCCGCGTGACCAGGGCCAGCAGCGCCACCGTCGTGATCGACGACACTCTGGCGCCGACCAGCGGCCACAGCCCGGCATCGTCCGGCGCCATGGCCAGCAGGATGAAGAACCCGCCGAACCCGGCCCCGGCCGCCAGCGCGGTCAGCACCGAGGCCAGGGAGCCCTGCCGGTCCGTGGACCTGTCCTGGCTGACCAGCAGCACCGAGCAGAGCGCCAGCGCGATGCCCACCAGCGCCCAGAACGCCGGCCGCTCGCCCGTCGCCAGCCCGAACACCACCGGCAGCGCCGCCGAGGTGACCGCGGTCGTCGGGGCGACCACCGACATGACGCCCGTGGCCAGCGCCCGGTAGAACAGCACCAGCCCGGCCGCGCCCGCCAGGCCCGCCGCCAGGCCCCACGACAGGGCGGCGGCGCCGGCCGTGCCGGGCAGCACCGGCAGCAGGGCGAGGATCAGCACCAGGCCCGCGATCTGCGACAGCACGACGACCGACAGCACCTGGGATCGGCGGGTGGCCAGGCCGCCGAAGAAGTCGGCCGTGCCGTACACCACCGCGCAGGCGGTCGCCAGGATCACCGTCACCGGTATTCCCCCCTTGGTTCAACAGGTTGCACTGTCAGTACAACACACAGAGTACATTCCATTGCAAATCGGATTCACTAGACTGCACTGCGTGGAAGATCCCGACCTGATCAACCAGGCCATCGCCAGCAACGTCCGGGCCCAGCGGGCGCACCGGGGGCTGACGCTCGACGCCCTCGCCGCCAGGTCGGGGGTGAGCAGGGGCATGCTGGTCCAGGTGGAGCAGGGCAGGACGAACCCGAGCGTCTCCACCCTCACCCGGATCGCCTCCGCCCTGGGCGTCACCGTGGCCCGGCTCGTCGAGGTCGCCGACGTGCCGACGGTGCGGATCGTGAGCAAGGCCGACGTGGTCACGTTCGACCAGGGGGACGTGCGGGCGCGGCTGCTGGTCGGCGCCGACGTGCCGATGATCCTGGAGCTGTGGGACTGGCGGATGCCGCCCGGCGAGCACCACGACGGCGACGCCCACCCGCCGGGCACCCGCGAGATGCTGACCGTCCTCGACGGGGAGCTGACACTCACCGTGTACGGCAAGAGCCACGTGATCGGCAAGGACGACGCGGTGCTGTTCACGGCCGACCGGCCCCATCGCTACGCCAACCGGGGCACCGAGGACCTCAGGTTCGTGATGGTCGTCGCGGAGCCACGCGACACCCAGGATCAATAACCGCTGCTTCTCCTTCCGGGGACGGCATGGAAAACCTTGGTAACAGCCAGTAATGTTTGCGCTCGGTGAGGCTGACGTGACAGGAGGCGTGCGATGGCGGTGCTCTGTGACGCGCGCCCGGTGACCGGGTCGTGGCCTCCTGCCGGCCGGGTCCGATGACCGGCCTCCCCACAGCCGGACGGGATCCTCGGAGCAGACCACCGGCTTCACCCAGCGGTCGTTGACGATTACCTCATGCTTTGGACGGCTGATGTCCGTTGTTGGGTACATCCCTGGTGTGGCGGAATGTGGGCAGGGGGTGGCGTGTGAGTGAGGCCCTCGCGGCGACGGAGAAGCTCCAGTCGGAGCTTCGCGCTCTGGGCGTCACCAGCGCGTACGAGGTAGGGGACGGAGCGACTATCTCGGTATGGATAGGCCTGGTCGTTCGGTATAGAGATGGTTTTTACCGTTGGCAGGAAGGACCGGTGAAACGTCGGCATCTGGGTACGGATCCGGTCGGATGTGCCATGCGCGTGGCGCGCCGCTACAAGGAACTGCAGGCCGATATCCCACTCTGGTGGGACGACCTGGCCAGGGAATTGCGGGGGAAACCGGTCCAGGACTATCCATAGGCCCCCGCGCGCGGCGCTTCGGGGGGAACCATGCGCGTATGGGCTTTGCCGCTGGCCCTGCTCGCTCTGGCAGTCTGCGTCACCTGCTCGGTGGCGAACCGCCATCAGACCGAGGCGCCGATCGTGCCGTACAAGGCAGCCGTCGTCGATCCGGCGGTGCTCGCCAAGCGGCTGGTGTCGATGCAGTACGGGTCCGGCTGGCCGCGCAGCCGCAAGTTCGACTGCGCGAGGCTCAAGTGCGTGGCCCTGACCTTCGACGACGGGCCCGGCGAGTACACCGGGCGGCTGCTCGACATGCTGCGCAAGCGTGACGTCAAGGCCACGTTCTTCGTCATCGGGCAGATGGTGGCGGCCGACAAGGGCGGCCGGCTCGTCCGGCGCATCGTCGAGGACGGCCACGAGCTCGGCAACCATTCCTGGAGCCATCCCGCCCTCGCCGGGCTGTCGCACGACGACGTGCAGCGGCAGCTCCGGCGCACCAACGACCTCGTGTTCAAGCTGACCGGGGTGCGGATGCACCTCATGCGGCCGCCGTACGGGTCGACCAACGCCGCCGTCGCCGCCGAGGCGCGCCGCGAAGGGCTGGCGGAGATCCTCTGGAGCGTCGACACCCTCGACTGGCTGCACCGGGTCCCCGCGGCCGTGGCCCGGCGGGCCAGTGAGGCCAAGTCCGGATCGATCGTCCTCATGCACGACATCCACCGCACGACGGTGGAGGCCGTGCCCGCCATACTCGACATCCTTGACCGGAAGGGCTTCACGTTCGTCACGGTTTCGGAGCTCTACGGCAGGACGCCGTCGCCGGGCCGGACGTACACCGAGCGGTGACCCGAGGTGTCGGTGCGGCGTGGCACCCTTGGGAGCATGGGTTTCAGCGGCTTCCCTGATGAGGCTTTCCTGTTCTACGAGGGGCTCGAGGCGGACAACTCGAAGACCTACTTCACGCGGCACAAGCACCTCTACGAGGAGGCGGTGCGGGAGCCGATGCTCGCGCTCACGGACGAGCTGGCCGCCGAGTTCGGGGCGGCGCAGCTCTTCCGGCCCTATCGTGATGTGCGCTTCTCCAAGGACAAATCGCCGTACAAGACCCATCAGGGCGCGTTCGTGGACCTCCAGCCGGGGATCGGGCTCTACGTGGAGCTGAGCGCGGCCGGGATCTACACGGCCGGGGGCTTCTACACCCAGGCGCCCGACCAGGTCGCCCGCTACCGGGCCGCGGTGGACGAGGACCTGACCGGCAAGCCCCTGGAGTCGATGACGGGGGAGCTGGTGTCCGCCGGTTACGAGCTGGGCGGGGAGCGCCTCAAGACGAAGCCGCGGGGCTTCTCGGAGGACCATCCGCGGATCGAGCTGCTGCGGCACAAGTCGCTCTACGCGGGGGTGCGCTGGGAGCCGGAGCCGTGGGTGCACACTTCGGAGGTGCGCGAGCGCGTGTCACGTACGTGGCGCGCGTACGGCCCGCTGGTCGACTGGCTCTGCACCCACGTCCGCGGCAGCGAACTCCCCCGCCGCTGACCCTTCCGCCCCCGGCCCGCCCACCCCGCCGGTCGCTGGGTCGGCGGGGTGTGGGCCCGGAGTCATGCGGTTAGCGGGGGGCGGTGGTGGTGATCTGGTCGCCCTTGAGGATGCGGTCGACGGTTTGGCCGGCCGCGGAGGTGGCGGCGGTGGTGCCGGCCGCGACGACGATGGCCAGGGTCGGGGCCGCCAGGCTGCGGATGCTGCGGAGGTTGCGGACCCGGGCCCACGGTTCCCCGGCCAGGTGCATGAGGCGCCACTCCCAGTACAGCCCCAGCCCGACGCAGACCATGGTCACCTGACCCACCACGATCCCCACCACCTGCACCTTGTCGAAGGCCCCGATGTCCGGCTCCACCAGGGTGGACAGGTAGCCCGACAGCTCCGTGAGCAGGGCCGCGGCGATCAGGTGGAGGGCCTTGGTCATCGGCTGGGTGCCGCGCAGGCGCGGGTAGAAGTAGCCGAACAGGAAGCCGAAGGCCGGCAGCGTGATCAGGTAGCGCGCGTCGAAGATGAAGCTGGTCAGGTCGGCCCCGTCCGGCCACCCGTACACGATCGCGAAAGGCAGGCTCAGCAGCAGGCTCGCGGCGAAGGCGTGCACGCCGTTGTGCCAGGGCGTGCAGCCGGCGGCCGTGGCGAAGGCGGTCTCCGGGTGCCGGCCGTGCTGCCGCAGCGCCTCCTCCAGGGCGTCCCGCCGCTCGTCGAAGTCCGTCATCGACATCTCGCCCGAGCCGATGCTGCCCCGTCCGACGCGGTACAGCTCCTGCTCGGCCACCAGCAGCAGCCGCTTGTGCAGGGCGGCCCTGACGAGCCGGCGGTGCTCCTCCTGCGAGGCGGGCTCGGCGAGTACGGGGCGCGGCCCGGAGAGCAGCCAGCGCGCGCTCGCCCAGGCGACGATCGAGGTGATCGCCAGCAGCGGCAGCGGCACGTCGATGTCCGCCAGGGTCGTGCTGCCGCCGGGCGTGATGTACAGCACCATCAGTACGGCGATCATGGTCGACTCGGCGACCGGGTTGTCGATCGCGGAGAGCTCGTCGCCGAGCCGCCGCAGCCGCAGCACCAGCATCAGGAACCCCAGCAGCAGCAGCCCGAGCACCCCGCGCACGAGCGGGGTGAGCACCAGGCTGCCGATCCGGGGTTCGGGTTGTGACACCGCCAGGCTCCACGACCCCGAGTCCAGCCATTCGGTCGGCCAGCCCTGGACCAGCAGGCTCACGATCACCGCGCCGGCCACCGCGCCACGCGTCCACTGCTTGGTGGCCACGGCGATGGCGGCGACCGGGATCATCGCCCAGCTCAGCGCCAGCACCAGCCGGACGCTGTCCGGCGGGTACACCCCGGTCAGCAGCGCCCGCAGCCACAGCGCCAGCGCGAGCAGCCCGATCGCGGCCTCGGCCGACAGCGCGGCCAGCCGTACGATCACCGGCCTGACCCCCAGGTCCACGCTGAACGCCACCGCGGACCCGGCCGCGGCCACGGCCGCCACCGCGCCTCCGGCCAGCAGCGTCTGCCCCGGCAGCTGCCCGTGCAGCCACGACCAGGCCAGCATGCCGAGCCCGACCACCACGCCCAGCCCGGTCACGACCAGCAGGTCGCGCGTGTTCCACGGCGGGCTGGTGGGCAGCACCCGTCCCGCGTGCCGCAGCGCGAACGCGGGCACCGCGACGAAGAGGATCACGTACGCGACCGCCGACCAGTCCTCGGCGAACAGCGGGATCAGCAGCGTGGGCGCCGCCAGGACGAGCCCGACGAACAGCTCCCTGTTGGCCAGCCGCGCCCACCACCCGCGCCCGAGCGAGCGCAGCAGGAAGGCGACGAGAGCGATCGCGGTGAGCACGCCGAGCGCGGTGGCCCACGAGAAGTCGTCCTCCACGACCGTGTCGGCGAACCCGAACGAGTCCGGCGCCAGCGTCATGCTCACCGGGTAAGCCCCGATGGTGAACTCCAGCCGCTCCTCCTGCTCCCGCTCCGGCGTGATCCCCGCCAGCCGCAGCACCGTCCACTCACCGGGCAGCACGGCGATCGAGCGCGAGGTGACGATCAGCGGGACCGCGCTGGGCGCGGTGAAGTCGAGCTTCAGCAGCTCGTCCGCCCTGACCTGCCGCAGCAGCGTCACGACGAACCTGGCCGTGGTCCCGGTGGAATCGGAGGTCAGGATCGGCGCCAGGCGCGTCGTGGGCGCCAGCCCGGGCCCGCCCACCTTGATCGCGCCGAACGCGGCGTCGGTGACCTGCTGAAGCGTGCCGGGGAACCCGCTGCCCTGGCGCAGCGCCTCGGTGAGCGGGTCCTTGGGCGCCATCTGGAGCCGGTGGACGACGGTCACCTTGACCTGTCGCTGGCGGGGATCGATCCGCCCCTTGGGCACCGGGTCCAGGTCGCGCTCAGTCGCCCTGGTGAGCGTCACCTCGGTGGTGGCCTTGCGGGCCCAGCCCACGAGAGGGTCGGCGCGGGCGGCGGCCGCCACCCACGGGTTGGGCGCCGCGGTGCTCTTGGGCAGCGCGGGGCCCGCCACCGGTCTGGCTACGACGGTGCACCAAACGATCGCCCCCAACGACACCAGAGCCAGCCCGAACGCAGTTGCCATCCGGAGCGTTCCCACAAATTGGATGATTCTCCGGAATGGCAAAATGTTCTATGTCACGGGGTCACGGTGTGATTACAGCTTTTCACCATGACCCCTTTTCTTGACCGGCGGGCTCATTCATCGCCCATGGCGAAGCCGGAAGCCTTACCGGCCGGGCTTACACCGAAAAAAGCGACGGAAAAGCTCAGGCGCGCTTGGCGCGGGCCGCGGCGCGACCGCGCGTGGCGGCGTCGAGCACGACCTTGCGAATGCGCACGTGCTCCGGAGTGATCTCCACGCACTCGTCCTCGCGGATGAACTCCAGCGCCTGCTCCAGCGAAAGGACGCGCGGCGGGATCACCTTTTCCGTCTCCTCGCTGGTGGAGGAGCGCATGTTGGTGAGCTTCTTCTCCTTGGTGATGTTCACGTCCATGTCGTCGGACCGGGAGTTCTCGCCGACGATCATGCCTTCGTAGACCTCGGTCGTCGGCGAGACGAACAGCGTGCCGCGCTCCTGCAGGTTGAGCATCGCGAACGCGGTCACCGGGCCGGACCTGTCGGCCACCAGGGAGCCGTTGTTGCGGGTGCGCAGCTCGCCGAACCAGGGCTCGTACGAGTCGAACACGTGGTGCACCAGGCCGGTGCCGCGCGTCTCGGTGAGGAACTCGGTGCGGAAGCCGATCAGGCCGCGCGCCGGGACCACGAACTCCATCCGGATCCAGCCGGTGCCGTGGTTGGTCATGTGCTCCATGCGGCCCTTGCGCACGGCCAGGAGCTGGGTGACCGCGCCGAGGTATTCCTCGGGGCAGTCGACCGTCAGGCGCTCGACCGGCTCGTGCACCTTGCCGTCGATGGTCTTGGTGACGACCTGCGGCTTGCCGACGGTCAGCTCGTAGCCCTCGCGGCGCATCTGCTCGACCAGGATGGCCAGCGCCAGCTCGCCGCGGCCCTGCACCTCCCAGGCGTCGGGCCGGTCGGTGGGCAGCACGCGCAGCGACACGTTGCCGACCAGCTCCTTTTCGAGGCGGTCCTTCACCATGCGGGCGGTGACCTTGGACCCCTTGACCTTGCCGACCAGGGGAGAGGTGTTGGTGCCGATGGTCATCGAGATGGCCGGCTCGTCCACCGTGATCAGCGGCAGCGGGCGCGGGTCCTCGGGGTCGGCCAGCGTCTCGCCGATCATGATGTCGGGGATGCCGGCGATGGCGATGATGTCGCCGGGGCCCGCCTCCTCGGCCGGCTTGCGCTCCAGGGCCTCGGTCATGAGCAGCTCGGTGATCTTGACGCGCTGGATCGTGCCGTCGGTGCGGCACCAGGCCACCTGCTGGCCCTTGCGCATGACGCCCTGGTGGATGCGGCACAGCGCGATGCGGCCGAGGTAGGAGGAGGCGTCGAGGTTGGTGACGTGGGCCTGGAGCGGCGCGCTCGGGTCGTACGTCGGCGCGGGGATGGTCGACTTGATGATGTCGAACAGCGGCTCGAGGTCCGTCGAGTCGGGCATGCCGCCGTCTTCGGGGCGCTCCATGGAGGCCCGGCCGGCCTTGGCGGAGGCGTAGACGATCGGGAAGTCGATCTGCTCCTCCGTGGCGTCGAGGTCCATGAACAGCTCGTAGACCTCGTCCACGACGTCCTTGATGCGGGCGTCGGGGCGGTCGACCTTGTTGATGCACAGGATGACCGGCATCTTCGCGGCCAGCGCCTTGCGCAGCACGAAGCGGGTCTGCGGCAGCGGCCCCTCGGAGGCGTCGACCAGCAGCACCACGCCGTCGACCATCGACAGGCCGCGCTCGACCTCGCCGCCGAAGTCGGCGTGGCCGGGAGTGTCGATGATGTTGATGGTCATGCCGCCGTGCTTGACCGCGGTGTTCTTCGCGAGAATGGTGATGCCCTTCTCGCGCTCGAGGTCGTTGGAGTCCATGACGCGGTCGTCGACGTCCTGGTTGGCGCGGAAGGCCCCGGACTGCCAGAGCATGGCATCGACAAGCGTGGTCTTGCCATGGTCGACGTGCGCGATGATCGCGATGTTCCGCAGGTCGTCGCGGCTGTTCAAAGGCATGATGACGTCTCGCTCTGTGTCGTGGGGGCGGCCGCGCGAAGTCGCGGCCTTATAAGTCTAGTTGATCCCCTCTGATGACAGGCGCGACGTGAGGAGAGGGGCGGTTGTGGATATGGGGTCCCCCGGGAGCGGGCGCGACGCGAGGGGGACGGGTGTGGATACGGTTGTCCCCCAGGTGGCAGGCGTGACGCGAGGGATTCCCGATGTCAAGCGCGATCCTCGATGTCAAGCTGACGTTAAGCCCGACGTACATAGCCGGTTGCACAATTGTGCGCATGGCAAGCCGGGCCGCCGTCCTTAGATTATCGGCATGACCTGGACAGAGCTGGTTATGGCCGCCGCGCCGACCCAGGGGGACCAACCGGCGGTCAGCGAAGTCAGGACCGGCGAGGTGCTGTCGTACTCCGCTTTCACCAGGCGCGTCACCCGCGCCGCGGCGGGTCTGCAGCGCCAGGGCCTGCGTTTCGGTGACGAGGTGATCGTCGACGTCCCGCTCGGCACGTCGTTGCCCCTGGCGGTCCACTCCGTGGCCTGGGCGGGCGGGGTGGCGGTGCTCGCGGCCTCGGGGACGGCGCGCTTCATGATCACCCAGCGCCGCTACGACCCCGCCGCGGTGAAGGTCGACCAGGTCTTCTCCTTCCAGTCCGTGCCGGGGGCGAAGCCGTTCACCGCGCTCATCGGCGAGCGCGCCCTCGAGTACGGCCCGCTGGCGGGGCCGGCGCTCACCGTCGACGGCGGGCGGGTGTTCGATCACCACACGCTGGCGAGCGACCTGCGCAGGCTGGCCGGCCGGCTGGTGATCGGCAAGGAGGACGTGGTGATCAGCGCGGTGAGCGAGCCGTTCCGGGGGCTGCGGGTGATCGATCTGGCGATGACGGTGGGGGCGCACGTCGTCATCGCCCACGAGCCGAGCCTGGTGGGCTGCCGCGTGCTGGCCCAGGAGCGCCGGGCCACCATGGTCGTCGCGCCGTACGACCTGGCCAGACGGCTGCTCGGCGACCCCGTCCTGCGTGTCGTCGACGAAAGGGCGATCGTGAGCTCGCTTGGGCTGTGAAAAGTGCGACACTGTGGGAGAGTGTGATCCTTCAGCGACACAGGGTGACCACATGCCAGAGCCCCCCAGGCACAATCTTCCGGCGGAGCCCAACCGGTTCGTTGGTCGCGAGCGCGATCTCGACGAATTGCGCGGGCTGTTCCGCGAGACGCGCGTGGTCACGTTGTGCGGGGTGGGCGGCATCGGCAAGACCCGCCTGGCCCTGCGGGTCGCGGCCGGTCTGGTGCCGGCGTACCCCGACGGCGTCTGGCTGGTCGAGCTGGCCAGGCTGCGCCGCCCCGAGCTGGTCGAGCAGGAGATCGGCCGGGTGCTCGGCGTGCGGGAGGAGGCAGGCCGCCCGGTGTTCGGCACCGTCCTCGACCGGCTGCGCGACCTGCACTGCCTGCTGCTGCTCGACAACTGCGAGCATCTCATCGACAGGTGCGCGGAGGTCGCCGCGGACCTGATCGCGGCCTGCCCGCGCCTGAGCGTCCTGGCCACCAGCAGGGAGCCGCTGCGCATCGCTGGCGAGCTGATCTGGCGGGTCCCGCCGCTCGACCTCCCCGACGAGAGCGCTCCCAGGGAAGGCGGTCCCGAGCATGAGCCCGCGCAGGGCGGTCCCGAGGCGGAGTCCGTGCAGCTCTTCCTGGACCGGGCGACGGCCGCCGGCACCAGGCTGGGCCCCGGCAGCCTGCCCGACGTGGTGCGGCTGTGCCGGGCGCTCGACGGGCTGCCGCTGGCGCTGGAGCTGGCCGCGGCCCGCACGAGCCTGCTCAGCCCTGGCCAGATCGCCGACCGCATCGACGACCGGTTCTCGCTGCTCACCACCGGCGGCCGCACCGCTCCCGCCAGGCAGCGCACGCTGGTCGCGGCCGTCGAGTGGAGCTACGACCTGCTGTCGGCGAAGGAGCAGGTGCTGCTGCGCAGGCTGTCGGTGTTCGCCGGGGACTTCGACCTCGACCTGGCCGAGCGCGTCTGCGCCGAGCGGCCCATCTCGGAGTCGGAGATCGTCGATCTGCTCGGCGGGCTGGTCGACAAGTCCCTCGTGCTGTGCGACGAGAGCCGCAGGCGCTACTGGCTGCTGGAGACCATCAAGCGCTACGCGGTGGGGTGCCTCCAGAAGGCCGGCGAGCGCGAGGTCCTGCGCGAGCGCCACCTGCACGTGGTCTGCGAGCTGCAGGAGCGCCACTTCACCACCGAGATGGTCGAGCCGGGCGTGCCGTGGGCGCGCCGCCTCGAGGCGCTGACCATGAGCAAGCGCCTCGTCGACGACCAGCGGATGGCGCTCGACTGGTCCGTGGAGTCCGGCAACGTGCCGCTGGGCCTGCGCCTCTGCGCCGCCAGCAGCGGGCTGCTGCCGCTCTGCGGAAACCTGACGGAGATCGTCACCTGGATCGAGCGGCTGCTGTCGCTCGACCTGACCGAGGTGCCCGTCGAGCAGATCGCGCAGGCCAGGGGATACCTCGCCTACGGCCTGGAGGCCAGGGACGAGCTGAGCCGCTCCCTGGCGCTGGCCGAGGAGAGCCTGGCCGCGCTCACCACCGACGACACGTTCGCGCGCTGCGTCATCCACAGCCTCATCGTCGTCGTGCTGCTGCGCATGGGCAGGCCCGAGGACGCGGTGCACCACGCGGAGGAGGGCCTGGCGCTGGCCCTGCGATCGGGAGACGCGTGGAACCAGGCGGCGGGGCTGGCCGGGCTGTCGGCCGTGGCGCTGACCCGCGGGCGGCTGCGCGAGGCGCAGCGGCACGGCGAGGAGGCGCTCGCCCGGGCCCGCGAGCACGGCCACCGGTGGATCATGGCCAGGACCGCCACCCAGCTCGGCGCGGTGGCCGAGTTCCGCGGCGACCTGGTGACCGCCAAGGCCCACTACGAGATGGTCGTCCCGTGGCTGCGCGAGCTGGGCAGCGACCTCGACCTGTCGCGCGCACTGGCCAGGGTCGGCAGGGTGACGGCGATGCTGCACGAGTTCGCCGACGCGCGGGAGTGGCTGGGCGCCAGCCTCGCCCTGGGCAGGGAGACCGGGCAACGCCACGGGGTGGCCCTGTGCCTGGTCGGGCTGTCGATGCTGGCGGAGTGCGAGGGCGACCTGGAGGGCGCCGTGCTGGCGGCGGGCGCGGCGGTCAGGCTGCGCGAGTCGATCGGGCAGAAGTCTCCCACGCTCAGGATCGAGGAGCTGCTCGGCCGGGCCCGCACCAAGCTGGGCGACGGCCGCGCCACCTCGATCTGGTCACGGGGCCGGGCCATGAGCCCCGACGACGCCGCCCGCCACGTGCTGGAGGGCGAGCGCATCGCGCAGAAGGCGCCGGTGGCGACCAAGCCGGTCAGACACTCGCTGCTGACGGCCCGCGAGCAGGAGGTCGCGGGCCTGCTCACCAGGGGGCTGTCCAATCGCGCCATCGCGACGGAGCTGGTGATCAGTCCCGCCACGGTCGCCCGGCACATCGCGAACATCATGGAGAAGCTGGGCTACACGTCGCGGGCCCAGATCGCGGTCTGGGCCGCCGAGCACCCGACCGCCGAGCACCCGACCGTCGCGCGGTGAACGTGGCGCGGTGAACGTGGCGCGCGGTTCTGCATAGGGATCTGCATATTCCGCCCCATGTATGCATGAGAGGCCCTCCCTACCGTGGGCCACATGGATGAGCGCATCGTCATGGTGGACTCGGGCACCGGCCTGAGGCTCACCGAGGAGCAACTGGACGAGAGGTCTGCAGTCGCGGCCGTCCAGCTGCGGCGCCGAGGTGTGCGCGCGGGTGACGCCGTGCTCATCTGCCTGCCCGTGGGAGCCGACCTGCTGGTGGCGGCCGACGCGGTGATCGCCGCGGGCGGCGTCGCCTGGCCGTTGCCGTGCGACCTCGACGCGTGCGCCTTCAGGGACCGGATCCACGCGAGCGGCGCCCGCGTGATGATCTCCGAGCTGCCGAGGGCGCTCGCCGCCGCGGACGAATCACGCGTACGGATCGTGATGAGCGTCGCCGAGCTCGGCGTCCCGCATTCATATCCAACCAGTCGCTAACTCTGCACGGAAAGTGACCCCATCAGCCCCTGAACCAGGGGAGACTTGGCATCGGATGTGATCCCCCCGCGACCACCTGGGCCCCACATGATCGCGCAAGTTCCGCACAATCTCCCCGCCGAGCCCAACCGCTTCGTCGGTCGCGTCCGCGACGTGGCCGAGCTGGCGGTGCTCGTCCACGAAGAACGCGTGGTCACGCTCAGCGGCGTGGGCGGCATCGGCAAGACCCGGCTCGGCCTGCGCGTGGCGGCGCAGGAGCTGAGACGCTTCCCCGACGGCGTGTGGCTGGTCGAGCTGGCCCGCATCGGCAACCCCGAGCTGATCGTCAACGAGATGGCCGAGGTGCTCGGCGTCCGCGACGAGGTGCCCGGGCGGCTGCTGGACGGCCTGCGCACGCGCCTGCGCACGGCCAGAGCGCTGATCGTGCTGGACAACTGCGAGCACCTGGTCGAGCGCTGCGCCGAGCTGGTGGCCGGCCTGACCGCCGAGTGCCCCGAGCTGCGGTTCCTGCTCACCAGCCGGGAGCCGCTGCGCATCCCGGGCGAGCTGGTCTGGCGGGTGCCGCCGCTGGAGCTGCCCGACGAGCGGCATCCCGAGGCCGAGTCCGTGCTGCTGTTCGTCGAGCGGGCGCTCGCGGCGGGCGCGAGCGGGGTGGCGGGCGTCATGGACGACGTCGTACGCCTGTGCCACGCGCTCGACGGCCTGCCGCTCGCGCTGGAGCTGGCGGCGGCCCGTACGAGCCGGTTGAGCCCCGGCCACATCGCCGACCGCCTGGCCGGTCGCGGCGGCGAGCGGCTCGGCCTGCTCACCGCCGGCGATCGCACGGCTCCGGCCAGGCAGCGCACGCTCCTGGCCATCGTCGAGTGGAGCCACGAGCTCCTCCCGCCCAAGGAGCGGGTGCTGCTGCGCCGGCTCTCGGTGTTCGCCGGGCCGTTCGACCTCGACCTGGCCGAGCGGGTCTGCGCCGACGGCGGCATCCTGCGCAGGGCCGAGCTGCCCGGCCTGCTCGACGGCCTGGCCGGGAAGTCGCTGGTGCGCCACCACGCCCCCGGCCGCTACCGCCTGCTGGAGACCATCAAGCAGTACGCCGCCGAGCGCCTGGCCGAGGCCGGCGAGGCCGCGCACCTGCGCGACAGGCACCTGAAGGCGGTCTGCGAGGAGATGGAGCACTGCCACGAGGCCGGCTCGCTCGACCGCAGGATGCCGTGGCAGGAGCGGTTCGCCCACTTCACCAGGGGCCGCGCACTCCTCGACGACTCCAGGAACGCGGTCGACTGGGCGGTGGAGTCGCGGGACCCCGTGCTCGGGCTGCGCCTGGCCCGCGCCGCGATGGCCGTCATGGCCGTCCGGGGCGACCTGGGCGAGAGCGTCGGCTGGCACGAGCGGCTGCTCGCGCTCGACCTGTCCGGGGCCCCTGCCGACCTGGTCGCGGTGGCCAGGTGCGGGCTGGCGTACGGGCTGGAGCTCGCCGACGAGCTGGGCCGGGCGGAAGAGCTGGTCGTGCGGGGGCTGGAGGAGCAGAAGCGGCACCCGTACACCCACTGGCTGGGCATCACGTACGGCGTGGCGCTGACCGTGCTCTTCCGCACTGGGCAGAGCGAGCGGGCGCGGCGTTACGCCGCGGAGCTGGAGGCGGCGGCCGGCGCTCACGACGACCTGTTCAACCTGGTCACGGCCAGGATCGCCCAGCTCAACCTGGCGCTCTTCCACGGCCGGCCGGACGAGGCCCGGCGCTACGGCGAGGAGGCGCTCGCGCTGGCCGCGGAGGCCGGGCACCACTGGTCGCTGGCCAGGGCGCTGACCCACCTGGGTGCGGTGGCCGAGGCCGCGGGCGACCTGGAGGCGGCCAGGTCACACCACGCCGCCGCGCTGCCGCTGCTGGAGGACCTGGACAACCGGATCGAGCTGGCCCGCTGCCAGGCCCAGATCGGCCGGGTGGCGGCCGGGCTGCACGACCACGCCGCGGCCAGGGAGCACATAGCCGACAGCCTGGCGCTGAGCAGGCAGACGGGCCAGCGCAGGGGCATCGTCCGCGCGCTCATGGCCGTCTCCGCCCTGGCGCAGGCGCGGGAAGACCTGGAGGGGGCGGTGCTCGCGGCCGCGGCCGCCACCGCGCTGCGCGAGTCCATCGGGCAGGTCGGCGCGTCCGGTCGGATCGAGGATCTGCTGGCGCTCGCCCGCGCGCGGCTCGGGGCGGACCCGGTGGAGCTGCTGTGGGCCAGGGGGACGGGGATGCCGCCGGAGGTGGTGGCCGGGCTGGTGCTCGACGGCGATCCCGGGTCGGCCGTGCCGCCGCCGCGCGTACTCGACCGGGACGGGCTGAGCGAGCGGGAGCGGGAGATCGCCGCCATGCTGGCCCGCGGCCTGAGCAACCGTGGCGTGGCCGAGGCACTGGTGGTCAGCCAGGCCACCGTGGCCAGGCATGTCGCCATCATCATGGAGAAACTGGGCTTCGACTCGCGGGCGCGGATCGCGGTCTGGGCGGCCGAACACGGGGTGGACGCGGAGCGAACATAAGCTCGTCTCCATGCCCTACGCGCCTCATTTTCCCGTCATGCTCAGGACCGACGACGGGGTACGCCTCAACGCCGCCCACACCCCCTTCGCACGGCGAGGGAGCGCCGTCGCCTGGACTGAGGAGCGTCGGGAGCGTAGCGGCCAGAGCGACGAGGGAAGGCGACGGCTCCCCAGCGACCGAGCCCGCCTCCACGGAGTGGAGGCCATGAACACAGGCATTGTGATGGCGCACGGGTTCACCGGGTCGTGGCGGGATCGCACCGCGCGGCGCATCGTGCACGTGCTGAGCGGGTACGGCGGCGTGGTCGCCTTCGACTTCCGCGGCCACGGGCGCTCCGGCGGTGAGAGCACGGTGGGCGACCTGGAGATCCTCGACCTGGACGCCGCCGTCCGGCACGCCCGCGTGGCCGGCTACTCCAAGATCGCGGTCGTGGGCTTCTCCATGGGGGCGGCGGTGGCCGTACGGCACGCGGGCCTGCGCGGCGGCGTGGACGCCGTGGTGGCGGTGAGCGGCCCGGCCCGCTGGTACTACCGCGGCACCAAGCCGATGCGGCAGGTCCACTGGGCCATCGAGCGGCCGTTCGGGCGCCTGGCGGCGAGGGTGGTCAAGCGGACGAGGATCGCCCGCGGCGACTGGAACCCGATCCCGATGCCGCCGCACGAGGCCGCCGCGCTCATCTCGCCGACCCCGCTGCTGATCGTGCACGGCGACGAGGACGCGTTCTTCCCGCTCGATCACGCGCACCAGCTCTACGCCGGCGCACGCGAGCCCAAGGAGCTCTGGATCGAGCCCGGCTACGGCCACGCGGAGACCGCCGCACCCCCCGAACTCATCCGCAGAATCGGCAAGTGGATCTCCTCGAACCTTTTGTGAGTTAAACGCGTCTATCTAGGACGGAAAGAAAGAAACCGCCGGGAGAAAGTCTCTGGGGAAGGAAACCGTCGCCACGGTGTCCGTGGGACATACTTCCGGTAGCGGGATCTGTACCTAGCGTTGCGGGGGCGCGCTGGGTGCACGGTCCCGTGGCACGACGAAGGGCCTCGCGGCATGCCGCGAGGCCCTTCTCGCGGAGGGCTAGCCGAGCCGCGCGATCGTCTTGTACTCCAGGTAGCCGCTCAGGCCCTCGGGACCCAGCTCGCGGCCGATGCCGCTGGCCTTGTAGCCGCCGAAGGGCGCGTTGGTCTCCAGCATGAAGCAGTTGACGCCGTACGTGCCGGTTCGGACCTGGCGGGCCACGTCCATGCCGTGCTCGGCGTCGGCCGTCCACACCGAGCCGGCCAGGCCGTAGTCGCTGTCGTTGGCGATGCGTACGGCGTCCGCCTCGTCCTCGTACGGGATCACGGTCAGGACCGGGCCGAAGATCTCCTCGCGGGCGATGCGCATCTCGTTGGTGACGCCGGAGAAGACGGTGGGGGAGACGTACCAGCCGCGGTCGTAGGGCCGGTCGAGACCGCCGACGACGACCTTGGCGCCCTCGTCCATGCCGATCCTGATGTAGCCCTCCACCCGGTCCTGCTGCCGCTTGGCCACCAGCGGGCCGATGCCGGTCGCCGGGTCGGCGGGGTCGCCGACGGGCTGGGAGTTGACCATGTTCGCGACGGCGTCGACGACCTCGTCGTAGCGGTTGCGCGAGGCCAGGATGCGGGTCTGCGCCACGCAGGCCTGGCCGTTGTTCATGAGCGAGGCGATGGACAGGAAGCCCATGCTGGCGGCCAGGTCGGCGTCGTCCAGGACGATCGCGGCGGACTTGCCGCCCAGCTCCAGGCTGACCCGCTTGAGCTGCTCGCCGCAGATGGCGGCGATGCGCCGGCCGGCCGCCGTCGAGCCGGTGAAGGCCACCTTGTCCACGCCGGGGTGGGAGATCAGGTGCTCGCCGACGTCGCGGCCCGCGGCCACGATGTTGAGCACACCGGCCGGGATGCCCGCCTCGATCGCCCACTCGGCCAGCAGGTACGCGTCCAGCGGCGTCTCGGGCGCCGGCTTGAGCACGATGGTGCACCCGGCCAGCAGCGCGGGCGCGACCTTGGTCATCGTGACGAACTGGGGGACGTTCCACGGCACCACGGCCGCCACCACGCCCACCGGCTCCCTGCGCACGGTGATCGGGCCGAACAGCCCCGGCCGCTGCTCCTCCTGCTCGAACGTCTTGCCCAGCTCGGCGTAGTACTGGAGCATGCCCAGCGGCTGGGGCGCCTGGGCGAGGTTCGAGAACGTGATCGGCGAACCCATCTCCTCCGTGATGAGCTGGGCCATCTCGCCCTGCCGCTCGTTGTAGATCGCGGCCAGTCTGCCGATGACCTCGGCCCGCTCGGCGAACGTCATCCGCGGCCACGGCCCGTGGTCGAACGCCTCCCTGGCGGCCGCGACCGCGCGGTCCATGTCCGCGGCCGTGCCGTCAGGCACCTGGCCGACCACCTCCTCGGTGTGCGGGGAGACGATGTCTATCGTCGCGGTGCCCGCGGGGGCCACCCATTCGCCCCCGATGAACAGCGTGTCGTGCCGGCGCATGTCGTGACCCTCCTGTTTGACCGAATGCTTGCTTGTTTCCGGACTTCCTCAAGGTGACCGAACCATGTTCTGTCCGGACACGCAAGAGGGGTGCGGCACGCTCTGCCGCACCCCTCTCCGGCTCTAACCGAGCAGGTGCTTCATGGATCTCTTGACGAGGTCGGCGCGCTTGGCCGGGTCGGTCACGCTCTCAGCGCCGAAGCCCAGGTAGACGGTGTCCTTGGTGACGATTCCGGCACCCTCCTCGAAGACCTGGTCCGTCCTGAACCAGTTGTTGATCGACGGCGAGGTGCCCTCGGGAGGCGCCCCGACGGCCCAGCCGCCCAGGTCCGACTCGAACGAGGTCTGCTCGGTCGTCGCGCCGTCCAGGGTGACCGCGAAGTCGTCCAGGAAGACGCCCGCGCCCTGGGTGCTCCAGTCGCTGATGTAGGAGACCGACAGCTCGACCCGCTTGCCCGCGTACGGGGTCAGGTCGATCTTCCACTGCTGCCAGCCGGCCGAGTTGCCGGTGGCGGCGTTCCAGGCGCCGGAGGTGCCGGTGGACTCGCAGTTGGGGCCCTGGTAGCGCTGGGTGAACGGGTGGATCGTCCGCCAGCCTTCACCGCCGCTGGGCGGGTCGCAGCTGCTGCCGGTCTCCTGGGTGGTGTGCCCGTTGGCGTCCGGGAGCATGGTCCAGTCGTCGCCGCCGGCCGTGTGCGCCTCCACCGCGAGGTAGTCCCAGGTGCTCTCGGTGTCGTACGACGTCCAGAACGTCAGCTCGCCGCTGCTCTTGCCGGTCAGGTCGATCGTCTTGGTCAGCCGCTTCCACGAGACGTCGGCGATGCCGCTGTAGACGTCCCAGGCCCCGGAGTGCGGGTCGAACGGGCCGCCCGGGCGTGCCCACTTGACCTGCGCCGAGCTCGCGAACAGCGGGAACTGCTGCGCGGGCAGGATGGCCGAGGTGGCCACGAACGAGTTGGTGTGGCTCGGCCCGATCGTCGCGCCGAAGCCGTCGAACGTGCCGCCGTTGCCCGTCAGCCCGAACGGCTGGCCCGTGTTGTGGTCGGTGCCGGCGTCGTCGAAGAAGACGTACGCGCCCAGCCAGTACTGCTGGAAGTCGTTGAACACCGCGATGCACGGCGGGTCGTCCGGGACCGTGCACTCCGACTGCGCCGGCTGGTCGGGCTGGTAGTAGTAGGCGCCGTTGTTGTTGGCCGCGAACGACGGGTACTTGCCGGCGTGCAGCAGCTTGCCGCCCTCGTTCAGGTAGTCGCGGACCGCCAGTTCGGTGTCCACGCCGCCCTTGGAGGTCGTGCCGCCCACCTGGCCGGGCGACCTCGGGATGATGTCGTCGCCGGTCTCCCACACCACGGCCTTGTAGTGGCTGAGCACGCCCAGCGGGTGCGGGGCCTTGCGGCCCATCCTGTCCATGTCGTACACGTCCGAGGTGTAGCCGGCCGCCGTGAGCGCCGCGGCGTACTCGTCGGCGTACTTGGCCTCGGTCACGCCCTGCGCCGGGCTGAGGCCCGTGACGTCCTCCGTGGCCAGGATCAGCACCTTGCCGCCGATGTCGGTCGCCACGGTGTAGGTGAAGTCGGCGCTCTTCCTGCCGATCGAGGCGAACCAGACCTTCACCTTGTCGCCCGGCCTGGTGCCGGTGATCTTGCCGCGCAGCCGGTGGTAGTAGCGGTCGTAGCCGCTGCCGTACCGCTCGCCGCCCTTCCATTCGCCCGTCAGGACGGTCTTGGTACGGCCGCCGTTGACCTGGTAGTTCAGGAAGACCGGGCCGAGCTTGCGCTTGGCGTTGACCTGGACGACCTGGTCCTTGCCGTAGCTGACCTCGAACGGGTCGATCTCGAAGTCCGGGGTCGTGTTGCCCAGGTGGTTCACCGGCTCGACGGGGTTGACCGCGGACTTGGCCACGTCGAGCGCGAACGGCAGGCCCTTCTCGAACTCGCCCTGCACCAGCGCCTCGTCGTCGGGGAAGACGAACCCGCAGCCGTCGCAGCCCTCGTCCAGCTCCGGCGTCCACGACAGCGTGCCGTACTGGCGGTGGGCATGGTCGTTGGTGTCGCCGTTCGTGGTGTACAGCTCGGCCCCGAGGTCGGGGTCGAAGCCGGGGACGGCCGGCTTGGCGTCGTTGCCGGTGATGGCCTCGTAGATCGGGTTGTCGGGCGTCTCCGTGGCGATCTGGAAGCCGCTCGGGTAGAGCAGCAGCGGGCCGTAGGAGTGGTAGTTGAGCTGCATCTCGAACCCGATGCGCCTGAGCAGGCCGTCCATGGCCCTGGTCTCCGGCTCGCTGGCCGGGGCCGTGCCGCGGTAGGTGTCGCTGCTCGGGATGCTCGACGAGCCTTCCTCGTCGTAGTGGAAGTTCGTCGGGAAGTTCCGGTTCGGGTCGACGCCGTCGCCGATCGTGATCTTGCCGTCGCCGTTGACGTCGCGCAGGTTCTTGCGCCACAGGCGGTTGCCCTCGGTGAACGTGAAGTCGTACCCGTCGGGGTTGGCCACCGGCACGAACCACAGCTCGCTCTTGTTGAGCAGGTCCTTCAGCGCGGCCTTGTTCGCGATCAGGTACTTCAGCAGCCGCATGTCCACCTCAGTGGCGATCCACTCGCGGGCGTGCTGGGTGGCGGAGTAGAGCGTCGAGGGCTTGATGCCGTCGGGCAGCAGCCGGGCGCCCGTGGTGACCTTGACGGCCAGGATGTCCTGGCCCTTCAGCGACTTGCCGATGGACTGGAGCTTGACGATGTCCTTGTTGGCGTTCGCGATGGCCTTGAGCTGGTCGGCGATGCCGCCCGCCTCGGAATAGGACTTCCACACGGTGTAGCCGGAGGCCGCCTGCGCCTTGGCGGCCTCGAGCTGGGTCTGGCCCCGCGGGTTGCGTACGGGCTCGGGTTTGTGGCCGAGCTTGCGCAGCGCGTCCAGGTCGGTCTGCGCGGCGGTGAGTTCGATGTGTTCCTGGTCGCCCTTGTTCTGCTGCTGGACGACGTCGAAGCCTTTTTCCCTGAGTGTCTGCGCGGTGCCCGGGGCGCTGTCGAGCTGGTAGAGCTCGATGCGGTCGCGGGGCGGTAGCGGGTCCACGGACGCCTGCGCGGTCGTGGCCACGATGGAGGTGCCTAAGCCGAGGATGACGGCGGTGGCGAGGGTCAATGTTCGAGACACGATCTGCCCCTTCGCAGAGACGAGTTCGATCGCCATCTCAGACCGTTGGAGCGATCTATACAAGACCCAATCTTTAGGTTCGCCTTAATTCGGACAAATCACCATAAATGTCGCCAATGGTGCGGCAGTTCGGCCGTTCGGGTGACAGACATCAAGATCATCTTCTATAGTTTCGGACCGTCTATGAGGGGAGGGGGCGGGTGTGAGAACCGGGCGGATCGCCGTTCTTGTCGCCGTCCTCGCCGGGCTGCTCGGCCTTCCCGCGCCATCCCCTGCCGTGGCCGAGCCCAGCCCTGGTGACCTGCGCAAACTCACCAAACAGGCCGAGCTGCTCGAAAAGCGCTACCGGGGCCAGATCCAGAGCCTGGAGGAGATCAAGCTCCAGGTGAAACGGGCGACCACCACTTCCGGCACCCTTCAGGCCCAGCTGAAGGACGCGCAGGCGGCCGTGGCGGACATCGCCCAGACCGCGTACATGGTGGGGCCCCTCGACACCTTCCGGCTCCTCACTCCCAACGCCGACCCGACCGTGATCCTGGGGCAGGCGGCCAACATGAACTACATGGCCGACGAGCGCACCAGGCGCGTGCTGGGCGTCCAGAAGCTGATCGACAAGTCCAAAGAGGCGAAGATCGCCGCCAACGACAGGATCGAGAAGCTGCGCAAGGAGATCAAGAACCTCCAGAGCAAGCAGCGAGACATCGACAAGCTGCTCGCCAGGTACGGCTTCCAGCAGCCCGGCGGCGCCGAGGGCCTGACCCAGCGCATGATCGACGTGCGGGCCGACATCATGCGGAACTTCCCCATGAAGTACGGCGTGGGCTGCCTGCGCCCCGGCGACCCCGGCGAGCACGGCAAGGGCCGGGCCTGCGACTTCATGATGTCGCGTGGCGGCACCATGGCCAGCGGGTCCGACGAGGCCCGCGGAGACGCCCTGGCCGACTACCTGATCAAGAACGGCGCCCGCATCGGCGTCATGTACATCATCTGGAAGCAGCGCTACTACGACATCCGGTCAGGCGGCGGCTGGGACCCGATGTCGGACCGCGGCGGGGTCACGGCCAACCACTACGACCACGTTCACGTGTCGGTGTTCTGAGCCCGGATGTGCTCCCGCAGCCACCGGTAGGAGGCCTTCGGGGTGCGGCGCTGGGTCTCGAAGTCCACGTGTACGAGGCCGAAACGCTGGTGGTAGCCCTCGGCCCACTCGAAGTTGTCCAGCAGGGACCAGACGAAATAGCCCCGTACGTCCACGCCTTCGGCCATGGCCCGGCGCATCGCCGCGATGTGGCCCTCCAGGAACTCGATGCGGGAGTGGTCCTCGAGCGTGTCGTCGGTCGAGCAGCCGTTCTCCGTGATGTGGATGGGCGGGAGCGCGCTGCCGTACCTGGACCTGAGGCCGGTCAGGAGCTCGCGCAGGCCGTCGGGGACGACCGGCCAGCCGAACGCGGTGGTGGGGTAGCCGGTGACGCCCGCGTCCGCGAACGGGAGGCCGTCGTCGGTGGGGGCGGCGATGCGGGTGGGGTTGTAGTAGTTGATGCCCAGGCCGTCCAGCGGGGCGGCGATGATGTCGAGGTCGCCGTCCCGGACGAAGTCGACGGTCGGGGTGTACGTCGACAGGTCCGGATATTTGCCGAGAAGTATGGGGTCGTTGAAGAGGCGGTTGTGGAGGATGTCGTAGGCCTCCGCCGCCTTCAGGTCGGCTTCCTCCTGGGACGCGGGCCAGACCGGGGTGCAGTTGTTGGTGATGGCCACCTGGTCGGCGCCGGCCGCCCGCAGGGCCTGCACGGCCAGGCCGTGGGCCAGGAGCTGGTGGTGGGCGGCGGGGAGCGCGTCGGTGAGGAGGGCCTGGCCCGGGGCGTGGATGCCCATGGCGTACCCGTAGGCCATGTGGACGAACGGCTCGTTCAGGGTGATCCAGAGGGGGACGCGGTCGGCCAGGCGGGCGGCGACGGTGGCGGCGTACTCGGCAAAATTTCCCGAAATATCGCGGTTAATCCACCCACCGCGATCTTGTAACGCCTGCGGCAGATCCCAGTGGAACAGCGTCGGCACCGGCTGGATGCCCTTCTCCAGCAGCGCGTCCACCAGCCGCTCGTAGAAGTCGAGCCCTGCCACGTTGACCTCGCCGTCCCCCTGCGGCTGCACGCGCGGCCAGGCTATGGAGAAGCGGTAGGCGTTCACCCCGAGCCCGGACATGAGCTCGACGTCCTCGCGCCACCGGTGATAGTGGTCGCAGGCGACGTCCCCGGTATGCCCGTCCCTGGTGCGGCCCGGCTCGTGGGCGAAGGTGTCCCAGACGGAGACGCCCCTGCCGTCCTCCTTGACCGCGCCCTCGATCTGGTACGCCGCAGTGGCCGTCCCCCACAGGAACATCCCGGGCTCCTTTCGTCTATGGGAACTTTAATGTCAGTAATAGGTCAGGATGGGGTCATGACGAGTACCTTGCGCCGCCGTCCCGCCCAGCGCCGGAGCGTGGAGCGGGTGGAGCGGATGCTCGACGAGTGCGCGCTCCTGCTCGATCAGGTCGGCTACGAGGCGATGACCACCAAGGAGGTCGCCCGCCGCGCCGAAGTCCCGATCGGCACCTTCTACCAGTTCTTCCACGACAAGCAGGGGTTGGTGCGGGCGCTGGCGCGGCGCAACCTCGAGGCGTTCCTCGCCCGTGTCGCCGACCGCATCCCCAAGGCCGACCTCGGGCACTGGACGGACCTGGTGGACCTGGCCATCGACGAGTTCGTCGCCATGAAGCGCACCACGCCGGGGTTCGCGGTGCTGGACTTCGGCGAGGTCCTCCTCGGCCCCGGCGGCCCGGCGATCGGCGGGAGCAGGACGGCGCTGGACGGGACGCAGGAGAACAACGTGGTGGTGGCCGACCGGCTGCGCGCCCTCACCCTGGAACTCCTGGACGCACCCGTGGGGCCGGGGCTGGATCGCGCGCTGCTGGTGGCGGTGGAGGCGACGGACGCGGTGCTCAAGCTGGCGTTCCGCGTGGATCCGTGCGGGGATGCGGTGCTGATCGCCGAATGCAAACACCTCGTCCGCCGCTACCTGTCCGACCACCTCGCCTGACCCGCCGCCGGGCCGCATGACGCGAGGCTCGCCCTTCCGGCGCCGGGTGTCAGGTGGTGGTGTCGAGGCGGGTGCGGAGGTCCGTGTCGAGCTTGAGGTCGGCGGCGGCGATGGCCTCCTCCAGCTGGGCCCGCGTCGAGACACCCACGATCGGGACCACGCCGTCGGCCAGCAGCCACGCCAGCACCACCTGGTTGACCGTGGCGCCCAGCTCGTCCGCGACCTCCCGCAGCACCGCGAGCCGCCGCGTGGTCCCCGGGTGGTCGTAGATCTCGGGGATGGGCCGGTCGGCGCGCGTGTAGCTGCCGAACATCAGCGTGTTGTACGCCCACAACGTCACGTCAGGCTCGGCGGCCAGATAGTCGAGGGTTTCGTCCGTGGCGAGCCTGTGCCCGGACTCCGCCAGCCTGGCGAGCGGGCGCGGTCGCAGGTAGGTGTGGCGGAGCTGGAGGTAGGTGTAGGGGATCCAGCCGTGGGCGGCCGAGAGGTTCCTGGCCCGTTCGAGGCGCCAGGTCGCGATGTTGCTCGCGCCAGCGCTGCGGATCTTGCCTGCCCGGGCGAGCTCGTCCATCGCCCCCAGGGTCTCCTCCAGCGGGACGGACCGGTCTTCGATGTGCGACCAGTACAGGTCGATGTGGTCCACGCCGAGGCGCCGCAGGCTGCCCTCGGCGGCCCTGGCGACGGTGGAGGCGGACAGGCCCTCGGCGGAGGCCAGGGTGGTGTCGCCGGGGACCGTGGGGCGGGCGCCGCCCTTCGTGCTGATGAAGATCTCATCGCGGTTGCCGCGGGCGGCCAGCCACGCGCCGATGGCCAGCTCGCTCTCATCGCCCGACCGGCCCTCCACCCAGAACGGGTAGTTGTTGGCCGTGTCGAGCATCGTGCCGCCGGCCTCGTGGAACCGGTCCAGGATGGCGAACGTGTCCTCCAGGTCGACGGTCGTGCCGAACGAAATCGTGCCGAGTGCGATGTTCATGGGCCGACTCTGGGAGCTGGAGCGCACTCCATGTCAAGCCGATTGACCTGGAGCGCGCTCCAGGTGGGATCCTGGAGACGTGAGTGTCTACACGCCGGCGGAAGTTGTCGAGGAGACCGGCTTCAGCATCGACACCCTGCGCTACTACGAGAAGATCGGCCTGCTGGAGCGCGTCGGGCGCAACGCGGCCGGGCAGCGCAGGTTCAGCCAGGAGGACGTCGGCTGGCTCGGCACGCTGCGCTGCCTGCGTGACACGGGCATGCCCATCGCCAAGATGCTCCGCTTCGCCGAGCTCGTACGCGCCGGCGACCACACGATCCCCGACCGGATCAGGCTGCTGGAAGAGCACGACCGGCAGGTCAGGGAGCAGATCGACAAGCTGGCCGAGCGGCAGAAGTACATCCACAACAAGATTGGCTACTACCGAAGCCAGCTCTAGCCCTGTCTTTGCGGTCCGGCTGTTAAACCAAGATCCATGGCCGGATCGAGGGCGGAGCGGATCGACGAGCCGCTGCGCCGTGTCGCCAGGTTGTGCGCGGCGATGCTGTTCGTGGTGCTGGCGCACGTGACGGTCGTCCAGGCGTTCGGTTCGCGGGAGCTCAACGCCGACCACAGGAACGTGCGGCCGCTGATCGCCAGGTTCGACCATCCGCGCGGCGACATCCTCACCTACGAGGGCACCCCGATCGCCGTGAGCCGCCCGACCGGCGGCGGCCCGTACCTCTACCGGCGGGTCTACCCGGACGGGGAGCTGTACGCGGCCGTCACCGGTCACATGTCGCTCTACCGCTCCACCGGGATCGAGCAGGCGCGGGACGAGGTGCTGTCAGGGGAGGACCCGAAGGTCAAGGTGCGCTCGCTGGTCAGGGAGGGTGTCGTGCAGGGGGCCGACGTCCGGCTGACGATCAGCGAACGGGTGCAGCGGGCCGCGTACCAGGAGCTCAAGAGGATGGGACTCCCGGGAGCGGTGGTGGCCATCAACCCCGCGACGGGGGCGATCCTGGCACTGGCCACCTATCCGACCTACGACCCGAACGCCCTCACCACGTTCGACGCCGGCCGCCTTCTGGAGACCTCGCGAGGGCTCCGGCAGGATCCGTCGCGGCCCCTGCTGAACCGGGCGCTGAACCGGCTCTATCCGCCCGGGTCGACGTTCAAGCTGGTGACGGCGGCCGCGGCGCTGGCGTCCGGGGAGTACACCCCGACCTCGCTGGTGAACGCGCCCGCACGGCTGCGGCTGCCCGGGACGCCGACGATCCTGCAGAACGCGGGCGGCGGCGGGTGCGGGAAGCAGCGGCCGACGCTCACGGACGCGTTCCACGTGTCCTGCAACACCGCGTTCGCCGGCATCGGGCTGCAGCTCGGGCAGGACCTGCTCAGGGACCAGGCGGAGGCGTTCGGCTTCAACGCGCCGAACCTGACGGTTCCGCTCGTCGCCACGGCCAGCCGCTATCCGCTGGCCATGGACCGGGCGCAGACCGCCCTGTCCGCCATCGGGCACCACGACAGCCGGGTGACGCCGCTGATGGTCGCCATGCTGTCGGCCGCGGTGGCCAACAACGGGACCTTGATGCGGCCGTACCTGGTGGAGGAGGTACGGCTGGCGGACGGCTCGGTCATCGACCGCGCCGGCCCCTCCGTCTACCGCAAGGCCGTGTCGCCGGCGCTGGCCAAGAGCCTGGCGGCGATGATGACGATGGCGCCGCGCACCGGGAAGTCGGCGGCGGCCGGCGCCAGGAAGGACGCCGAGGCCGTCCTGTCGGAGATCATCCCGGGGACGGACGACCACGCGCTCGTCACCGCCTTCGCGCCCGCGGACGCGCCCGAGGTGGCGGTGGGGGTCGTGCTGGAGCGCCCCGGGGCGCGGGCCGACGCGGTGACCTCGATCGCCCGCACGGTCATCGCGGCCGCCCTGCAGTGAGGGTCAGCGGTAGGCGGCGGCCTGGAGGGTGTAGAGGTCGGCGTAGAGGCCGTTGAGGGACATCAGGGTGTGGTGGTCGCCCTGTTCGGTGATCTTGCCGTGGTCGAGGACGTAGATCCGGTCGGCGTAGCGGACGCTGGCCAGGCGGTGGGTGATGAGCAGGACGGTGCGGCCGTCGGAGTGGTGGCGGATGCGTTCGAAGAGGGCGTGTTCGGCGCGGGCGTCGAGGGCTGCGGTGGGTTCGTCGCAGATGAGCAGGTCGGCGTCGCGGTGGAAGCCGCGGGCGACGGCGATGCGCTGCCATTGGCCGCCGGACAGTTCGTGGCC